>NZ_JARWKS010000070.1:0-201 GCF_029846405.1 Cobetia sp. 29-18-1 | reverse complement strand
TCACCACCCAGGCGCAGCTCGAGGGCGCGCGCGCTCCAGGGCGCTAGCCCTTGGATAAACTGCAGCCTGATCTCTCTCACGGTGCCCCCTAGCCCTCAGCGAAGACCATGCGGCTGATCCGCGTCAGTATCCCGCGATAAATCGTCGTCGAGCTGATGGTCACGTCAGCGCCTGATCCCTCGATGCCGACATCCAGATCCA
>NZ_JARWKS010000069.1:0-201 GCF_029846405.1 Cobetia sp. 29-18-1 | reverse complement strand
ACGGGCGATAATTATTTGTGATTGACCAATCCGTGAATGATCCTGATTCGTAATTTCCATAATCTCTGACCGTTGCCAGCATGAAAATAATTGGACGATTATCAAGTCCAGGCACATCGTCTATCACTTGCATATCATAGAAAGGTACGGTGCAAAGCGGCTGGACTATCCCAGGAAGGTATCCTCTAAGGGTCTGGTGAG
>NZ_JARWKS010000006.1:0-220049 GCF_029846405.1 Cobetia sp. 29-18-1 | reverse complement strand
CCCCGTCGGTGGCGATCAGGCACCAACGGCAGGATTTGTGCAGTGTTTCCCTAAGTCTGTAAAGCCTGTACAGTCGACATCAACCCCGATCACTATTCCCCTATGAGAATCTCCATAATGAGACCACATTAAAGCATTAAGAGGATGTCTGGTTAAAGATAAGACACCATATTTTTCAGAAAATCTATTTCGATAAGCGCGCAAAGCAGCACTGGAAGAATTCCCTTCAGCAGGATTATCGGAAAAATCAAAGTATGTACATTCAAAAGGATCGTTAAAGTCTTTCAGGTGACTAAACCCTAGCGTATTACTTGATATTATCTTACGTGCAGCATCAAATGAAACATATTTATACAGAATCATTTTTACACCTATTCAAAATATAAAGAAACATAGAAATTGCAATCTAAAACAAAAAGCATTTATGCGTAAATTTTAACGAATTAAAGCATCCTTAACCATTAATAATTACACCACCTTCATCAGCCTCAGCGCGTCATGGATCGCCGCATGGGTATTGCGGGTCGCGACGGCGTCGCCGATGCGATAGAGCTGGAAGCTGCCCTCTTCTGCGCGCTCGGTGTGTTCCGGGCTCGGGCCGTCCGCCGGTTGGGCGAGGCCTGCGATCAGGGCGTCATAGTCTACTGCCCCGCCATTGCGTGAGTGAGGCTTGAGTTCGAAGTAGAGATCTTCCATCGGGCGGGCACCGTAGTTGACCACTACCTGGTCGACGAGGCGCTGATCCGCGTAGGCACCGGTGCCCTTGCCCTGCGCCACGGCGTCATCCAGATAATCACTGCCGATATGGGCGATCAGCTGGCCATCCTCACTGCGCGTGACACTGCCGAGGCGATAGGTCGGCGTGAAGGTGACGGCGAGACGTTGCAGGCTGCGCATGTAGGGCACCAGGTTCATGGCCATGATTTCCGGCGCGAAGGTGCGATCTGGCGTCATCATCTCGAGCCTGGCACCGGAGTTGGCGATCATCTCGGCGGCCTGAAGCGCAGCGTGATCTCCCGCGTCATCAAACAGCAGCACGTTGCGGCCAGGCGTGACATGGCCCGAGAGAATGTCCCAGCTGGAGACGACCAGCTCACTGCCGACCTGCGGCATGTCTTCCTCGGGATAGCCACCGGTGGCCACGATGACGACATCGGGTTGCTCCGCCAGCACATCCTCGGCCTCGGCGAAGACGTTGTAGCGCATCTCGACGCCGAGCGCCTCACAGCGACTGATACGCCAATCGATGATGCCGATCATCTCGCGTCGCCGCTCGCTCTGGGCGGTGAGGCGAATCTGGCCACCCGGCTGGTCCGCCGCTTCCAGCACCACCACCTGATGCCCGCGCTCACCGGCGACGCGAGCGGCTTCGAGCCCTGCAGGCCCCGCCCCGATGATCACGACCTTTCGGGTGACCTCGGCAGGCGTGATGTCATGGGGCTGCTCCAGCTCTCGCCCGGTCGCAGCATTATGGATGCAGTAGGCGGAGCCGCCCTGATAGATGCGATCGAGGCAATAGTTGGCGCCGACACAGGGACGGATGGTCTCCTCCTGCCCTGCCATCAGCTTGCGCACGATGTGCGGATCCGCCATGTGGGCGCGCGTCATGCCGACCATGTCGACCTTGCCAGTGGCGATGGCGTGACGCGCGGTGGCGATGTCCTGAATCTTGGCGCCGTGGAAGGTCGGGAAATCCATCGCTTCGCGAATCTGTCCGGCGAAGTCGAGATGCGGCGCACTGGCCATGCCCTGGATCGGGATGACATCGGTGAGGCCCGCATCGGTATCGATATGGCCGCGCACCACATTGAGAAAATCGACCTGACCGCTATCGCGCAGCAGTCGCGAGACTTCCAGGCCATCGCTGGCATCAAGCCCCCCACTCAGACACTCATCTCCGGTGTAGCGAACGCCGACGATGAACTCGCTGCCCACCCGTGCGCGAATGGCGCTCAACACTTCCATGGTGAAGCGCAGTCGATTCTCGAGACTGCCGCCGTAGGGGCCCTCCAGGGTATTGGTGAGCGGCGACCAGAACTGGTCCATCAGATGGCCATAGGCCTGCAGCTCGATACCGTCGAGGCCGGCTGCCTGCATGCGCTCGGCGGCGTCGGCGTAGTCCTGGATCAGCCGTGCGATATCCCAGTCCTCGACCCGCTTGGGAAAGGCGCGGTGCGCCGCCTCACGACGATGGGACGCCGAGACCGCCGGCAGCCAGTCGGCCTTGTCCCAACGCGTACGGCGCCCCAGGTGGGTGAGCTGGATCATCACCGCGGTGCCATGCTCGTGACAGGCATCGGTCAGCTCGCTGAGCCACGGCACCACCTCATCGCGATACGCCAGGATGTTGTTGAACACCGGCGGGCTGTCCTTCGCCACCGAGGCAGAGCCCGCCGTCATGGTCAGCGCAATACCGGCACGCACACGCTCCTCGTGATAGGCGCGGTAACGCGCCTTGGGCATGCCATCTTCCGGATAGGCAGGCTCGTGGGAGGTCATCATCAAGCGATTCTTGAGGGTCAGATGCTTGAGCGTGAACGGCGTGAGCAGCGGGTCCTGAGCCATGTGGCCTCCTGATGAGCAGACAGCGAGAACAGGGGTGTCTTTATTGCGTACACCTGTGTACATGTGCTGACTATAGTCCTAGGCTTCAGACCATGCGTCGCCGGACACGCCGTTCTCGCCCGCCTGACGCAGCCAGACTCGTCGCTGTCGCAAACAGCATGCTCATGCTGTCATCGCGCGATCGACCTCACATCAGCCCCACCATCCCCCGCCATTGAGGAGACCGCCCATGCCAGAGTCACCATGCGTCCCCCCGGCAAGTGACGGCGCCCAGGCTGCCGGGCGCGGCAAGGCCGAGGACTGGCTGGAAGCCGCCTATCAGCAGCTGTTGCTGGGCGGCGTGGATTCGGTGCGCGTCCTGACACTGGCCAAGACGCTGGGCCTGTCACGCACCAGCTTCTACTGGAGCTTCAAGGACCGCGACGCCTTGCTCACCGCGCTGCTCGCGCGCTGGGATGCTCACAATACCGCCGGCCTGATCGGTCGCTGCGAGCAATACGCCGCCACGGTGGTGGAAGCCATGCTCAATGTCTTCGATTGCTGGCTGGATGCGACACTGTTCGATTCACGCTTCGAGCTGGCGATCCGCAACTGGGCCTCTCAGAACGCGGAGGTCGCCGCTGCCGTCGCCCGCGCCGATCAGGCACGCATTCAGGCGCTGACCAGCATGCTGATGCGCTACGGCCAGCCCGAGCAACTCGCCAACGTGCGGGCGCGCACCACCTACCTGACCCAGATCGGCTATCTGTCGATGCGCACTCAGGAAAGCGTCAGCGAGCGCATCAGCCGCGTCGCCGAGTATGTCGAGGTCTTCGTCGGCGAGCGCTGCGAGCCTCAGGAGCTGGCACGCTTTGCGGCGCGACACCCGGCCTGAAAGGACAAAGCCCTCACCAACGGCAGTCGGCAAGGGCTTGGCAGAAACATCAACGGCTAGCTGTCACCTTCAATGACGCTCGATCAAGCTCTTGGCGCAGGGGCTAGCTCAGGGTTCAGCTTGGAACAGAGCGCGCTCAGAAGGCTTCCCACTCCTCCTCTTCGCGGCGCCGGGAGCCGCGCGTGGCGCTCGCCGGCGTCGGGTAAGCTGTCTGCTCGGCATCCGCCAGCGGCTGAGTGTTCATATGCGACATGGACTGGTGCGACATGGACTGACGCGACATGGCGTGTGTTGTCATGGTCTGTCCACCCGCCACCTTGAAGCCTGACATCAGCTGCTCCAGTGCCTGAGCCTGGGCGCTCATGCTGCGCGCCGCGCCACTGACCTGATTGACCAGCGTGGTGTTCTGCTGCGTCATCGCATCCAGTTCGCTGACCGCGGTATTCACCTGGCCGACGCCGGCACTCTGTTCACGCGCGCCGGCGCTGATCTCGGCGATCATGTCGTTGACACGCTCGACACTGGAGAGAATCTCGGCCATCGCCTGACTGGCGTCCTTCACCTGCGCCACGCCCTGCTGAGTGTGCGAGATCGACTCATCGATCAAGCCGCGAATCTCGCGGGATGCATCACTCGAGCGCGTCGCCAGGGTGCGCACTTCCTGCGCGACCACCGCAAAGCCACGCCCATGTTCACCGGCCCGCGCCGCTTCCACCGAGGCGTTGAGCGCCAGAATGTTGGTCTGGAAGGCGATGCCATCGATCAGGCTGATGATCTCGCTGATGCGCTCGGCGGAGCGATTGATGTCTTCCATGCTCGCCTGCGCCTTGCGCATGTCGTCATTGCCGCGGCGGGCCTGCTCGGAGGTCGAATTGACCAGCTGACTGGCCTGCTGCGCGGAATCGGCACTGTGCTGCACGGTGGTGGTGATCTCCTCCATCGAGGCCGAGGTTTCCTGCAGGCTGGAGGCGGACTGCTCGGTGCGTGCCGAAAGCTCCTCGTTGCCCTGGGCAATCTCGCCGGCGGCCTGATTGACGGCGCCCGTGGTGCCCCGCACCTGACCGACCACTCTGCTCAAGTCCTCGCCGACGCTGTTCATGGCCGCGGTCAGCTTGCCGATCTCATCCTGACGCTGACTGGTGATGCGCTGGGACAGATCGCCCCGCGCCAGCGCCTGAGCCAGTGACACCAGCGCATCCAGCGGACGACTGATCAGACGCCGCTCGAGGAAGTAGAGGATGCCGGCCACGGCCAGCGCCAACAGCAGTGCCAGCCCGAAGACCTGATTGCGGACCTGCGTGATGCCCGCCGTCACTTCCTGCTTGTCGATCGTGGTCGCCACCACCCAGTCCCAGGCGGGATAGTGCTGGAAGCTGGTGATGCGATCACTGTCTTCACCCGCCAGGCGGTAATCGATCTGACCGCTGTCGGCGGCGAAGAGCGGCGCGAAGGCCGGCTCGCCCTGCGCATTCTTGAAGTCCATCAGCGAGCGGCCCTGCCACTGACCCGTCGTCAGCACCTTGCCCTGCTGGCCCGGCGCCGTGCTCGCCACCAGACTGAAGTCCTTCTCATGCAACTGGATATTGGTGATGGTGGCATACAGCTCATCGATCTGCTCGCCGACATCCATCCCGATGAACGAGGCCCCGATGAGGTTGTCATTGAAGTCGGTGATCGGACGATAGCGCGTCATGTAGTGACGGCCCGCCAGATAGAGCATGCCGGTATAGGGCTGGCCGGCATTCAGCGCATCCTTGACCCCACCACTCAGCGTCAGCCCGAGCAGGCTTGAGCCATCTTCGGTCTTGAGGGTGGTGGCAATGCGCACGAAATCCTCACCATCGCGCACGAAGAAGCTGACCGGCGCACCGGTTCGATTGGCGAAGTCGGCCAGATAACCGGATTGATTGTTGAGCATGAAGCCGGCATTGAGCAGCGCCGGTGCATCACGCTCGCCGATCGGCAGACGTCGGTCCTCGATCAGCGTGAAGTTGTCAGGAATGGTCGCCAGGAAGGCATTGAGCATGCGCGTCACGCTGGACTGCATGGTGGTGTCGAACAGCTCGATGGTGTTGGTGATCTGTTGCTGCTGCTGAGCGAGAGCGCGTTCGGTGCCCTCTTCTACCTGCATCTTGCTGGCCGTCGAGAACACCAGGCCCAGCGCCGTGAAGGCCGCCATCATCAACATCAATACCAGCAAGGCGAGCTTGCTGCCGACACTGGCGCGGGCCAGACGCTTTTTTATTGTCATCACTACGCGATACCCCGATCGATCCATGAGAGAAGTATCACGTCTATCGGCCACCGGACTCAGAACTGTAGCGTTGCTGCTGACGAGTGGGTGCTGACGAGTACTGACGACTGGGCTCAGACCAGCGGCGACTGGAGCGCCGCTGGTCAGTACGCCCGCATTCATGACTCTCTCAGCCATCGCCCCTCAGCGTGTCGCGTGTCGCCTGCCACCAGTCATCCAGCATCTGGCGTTCGGCATCGGTCATCTGGGTCATGTTGGCTAGCGGCATGCTCTTGTCGACCACCGTGCGCTGGTGGATACGCATGGCCTGACGCTGGATGTCATCCCAGCCATTGAAGGCCACGCCGGCTGCCGGAGCCGTCAAGCCGATCAAGTTCGGCGTGTCACTGTGACAGCCGGCGCAGCGTTGCTCGACGATATGACTGACCTTGTCTCGCAAGGCCTGATTCTCCCCCGGGGCCTCATTGTCAGCGGCGCTGCTGGCCGCCACAGTTACTGAAGGCGCGCTTGTCTCGGCAGTTGCAGGCGCCGTCTGTGAGCGCGGCGCGCAGAGCAGGATCACGCCGATCAGCGCCAACACTGCCCCTACGGGTACCCACAGGCGCTTGACGCCCTTGTGGTGATCCACCGTGGCGATGCGGATCAGACCGCCCGTCACCAGCAACAGCAGAATGACGCCCAGGCGATAGTCATTGGCATACAGCAGCGGGTAGTGGTTGCTGATCATCATCAGCACCGCAGGCAGCGTGATGAAGGTGTTGTGCACCGAGCGCTGCTTTGCGCGCTGGCCGTGGATCGGGTCCGGCGTTTCCCCACGCTGGGCAGCAGCCAGCATAGCCTTCTGACCCGGGATGATCACATTGAAGACGTTGCCCGCCATGATGCTGCCCATCAGCGCGCCCATCAGCAGGAAGGCGGCACGCCCCGAGAACAGTTCGGTCGCCACCCACGCTGCCAGCGTCAGCCACACACCGACGGCGACGAACAGCGCCCCGGCATGGCGCTTGAAGGGGCTGCGACACAGCGCCTCGTAGCCCAGCCAGCCGCCGACGAGCACGCCCAGAGCGCTGCACACGGCGAGCGTGCCGCTCATCTCGAACACGCGCGTGTCGATCAGGTAGGCGTGCGGCTGCAGCAGGTAGATCAGCGTGAAAAGTCCCATCCCGGAAAGCCAGGTGACATAGGCCTCCCACTTGAACCAGTGGGTCTCGCTGGGCAGCGTTTCACTGACCCCATCATGGCGAAACAGATGATAGAGACCGCCACCATGCACCGCCCACAGCTCGCCGCCGGGGCGGCCATCTACCGCATGAGCAGCAGGCTTTCGCCGGTTATCGAGCCAGATGAAGAAGAACGATGCGCCGATCCAGGCGATCCCCGCCATGACATGCAGCCAGCGGGTCAGCAGCATCGCCCAATCGAGAAGATATGCGCTCATGCCGGCTCCTTAGCTGCCGCGGTAGACACTGTAGGCCCACGGAGTGACCAGCAGCGGAATGTGATAATGGCCACTGGCCTCGAGGGTGAACTCGACCGGCACCCGGCCGAGCATGCCCTTGCCCACCGTGCGGCTGGCAAAGTAATCCCCGACCTGAAACGTCAGACGATAGACGCCGGAGAGATCAGCGGAAGCCTCGGTTTCCTCAAGCAGCGGCGCATCGAGACGCCCATCGGCATTGGTCGTGACCTGCGCGATCTCGTGAAAGTGACCCTGCGCATCCTGGCGCTCCAGGGTGATATGCACACCGCTGGCAGCGATGCCTTCGGCCTGATTGAGCACATGCGTCGTCAGTCTGGGCATGGCGATTTCCTGTTCTTGTGTGGATGTGGCGGGTACGACTCGAATCTGGGCAGATGGAAGCTGTACGAATGAAGACTGTGTTCTGTTTTCTGGCCAGGCCTGCTCTGGCCTGCCGTCAGCGGTTGGTGGTATTGCACCCGATGAGTGCATTGCTGCATTCTGACCGATCGGTCAAGGTGCAGGCCGTATCGCCCCATGACAGACGCCGCTCGGCGCCGTCAGGCAGGTCAGTGGCGATACAGCCTTGTCGTCAACCGCTGGCATGGCGATGCAGCGTGTGACACAGCGTTGGTCAGACGCGTTGCCAGCGACGGCATGCGCCTTGCAAGCTGATGATTCCGTGAGCTTTTCAAACCTATCCCCCTCTCTGGAGCAAGGCGCATGCCAATCGAGACCCCGATGCACTATCTGGTGATGCTGGACACGCTCAACGCCCTGCCACCCGAGGCGCTGGCACGACGCTTGAGTGGTCTCTATGAGCACTCGGACTGGGTGGTGGAACGCGCCGCGGCAGAGCGCCCGTTCGCGAGCATGGAAGTCCTGCTGACGGCGTGTGCCAATGCGGTACGCCAGGCCAGTGATGCCGAGCGCCACCAATTGATTCTGGCCCATCCTGAGCTGGCTGCCGGCAAGCTGGAGACCCTGACGCCCGCCTCGCAGGGCGAGCAGCGTGGCGCAGGGCTCGATCAGCTCGATGACGCCACCCGTGAACGCTTCCTGACGGCCAATGCCGACTACCAGGCGCGCCATGGCATTCCGTTCATCATCTGCGTCAAGGGCCACAGCGCCAGCAGCATTCTCGAGGAACTGGAGCGCCGCCTGCCGCAATCCACCGAGGCGGAATACCAGGAGGCTCTGGCCCAGATAAATGCGATCGCCGCAGTGCGCCTGCCGGGGCTGCTCGAGGCTAGTTAGTGACCAGCGCCCCTGCGGCCGCCAATGGGTGCTGTCTTACGCGTTCTGTCTCATGCGTTCTGTCTCATGCGTGCTGTCCTACACGTGCCTGACGGCCACGGCCTCGATACTGGCGATCAGTGCCGCCAGGGCCTTGGCGACATCGTCTTCGGTCACCGCCTCCAGCGGGTGGTGGCTGATACCGCGCTCACAGCGCAGGAACAGCATGCCCACCGGACACAGATGACTGACCGCCATGGCGTCATGCCCGGCACCACTCGGCAGCCGGAATGGCGCCTGACCGGTAGCCGCGATACCGGCATCGACGGCCTGCATCAATCCCTCGTCACAGGCCACGGCATCGGCCGCATGCGTCTGCTCGCAGTGGAAGGTGAGGCCCCGTCGCGCCGCGATTCTATGCGCCTCGTTCAAGAGTTCATCCAGCGCACGATCCCGCTGCGCATCGTCCAGCGCGCGGATATCCAGACTCAGTGCCGCCCCCCCGGGGATGACATTCACCGCCCCGGGACGCAGCTCGCAACATCCCACGGTCGCGACCAACGAGTGGTCCGCCATGTCAGCGCGCTTGCCCGCCTGGACATCACACGCCAGCGATTCCACCGCCAGTGTCCACTCCGCCGCCGCACACAGCGCATCCTGACGCAGCGCCATCGGCGTGGTGCCGGCATGCCCCGCCTGGCCGACGAAGTTGACCGCGAAGCGTCGCGCGCCGGCGATGCCGGTCACGGTGCCCAGCGCCAGATTCTCGGCTTCCAGCACCGGGCCCTGCTCGATGTGTACTTCCAGATAACCCAGCGGCGGATTCGCCTGCAGGCTGGCCCTGGCAGCCGTCTGCCCGGAAAGCCCGAAACGTTCGAGCGCGTCGCCAAGCGGGATGCCGTCCTCATCCTCTACCCGCTCCCAGTCCGACTGCCAGCGTCCGGCGATGGCATGGCTGCCGAGCAGGGTCGCACCGAAGCGGGCGCCCTCTTCATCACCGAAACCGACCACTTCCAGCGCGAAGGGCAAGCTCTGCTCGCCGGCATCGGCGCGCTGCCTGAAATGTGTCAAGGCGGCCACCCCGAGCAGGACACCAAGAATGCCGTCATAACGGCCGGCGTCCGGCACACTGTCCAGATGCGAGCCGATCACCAGTCGCGGCACGCCGGCTTCGCTGTCAGCGGCAGCGATGAGAGCGGGTGGACACCAGCGGCCCCAGAGATTGCCGGCGCCATCCTGCCAGCTGCGCAGACCGGCAGCCTTGAGCCAGCCAGCCGTGGTGGCATTGGCGGCGGCGTGTTCCGGCGTCAGATAGCGGCGGTTGATCCCGCTGTCGCTGCTCGAGATCGCCGCCAGGGTGTCGCAGGCGGTCAGCACATCGGCGGCCGTTTCCAGCGGCGCGGTGACGTCCGGGGGTATGGATCCGGCATCACTCATGACTGGCCTCCCGCGCTGGGATTGGCACGGCCATTGGCCGCCTGTCTCTGATGCTCCTGATAGAAGTCCAGCGCGGCGCCAACGCCACCGCCGGCCACTGTCTTGACGCCACCCCGGCGCAGAGTCTGCTCCAGCGCCGCCAACGTGGTCAGTACGGTATCGCGACGCGCGTTGTAGCCCATCACGCCGAGACGCCAGACCTTGCCGTGCAGCGGGCCGAAGCTGGTGCCGATCTCGATGCCGAAGTCCTCCAGCATGCTGCGGCGCAGACCATCGCCATCCAGGCCGTCGGGAATCATCACCGCGCTGACGTTGTTCATGCGGTGGGCCTGATCGCCGAACAGCGCAAGCCCCAGCCCCTTCAAGCCTTCGACCATCGCCTGACCATGCAGCGCATGGCGCGCGATGGCGTTGTCCATGCCTTCATTGACCAGCAGGCGCGCACACTCACGTGCGCCATACAGCATGCTGGTGGCTTCGGTGTGGTGATTGAGGCGCAGCTCTCCCCAGTAGTCGAGCACCATGGAGAGATCGAAATAGTTGGAGCGGATGCGCGCGCCCGGCTCCGCCAGACGATCACTGCCGCTGCTGATGCCCGCCTCGACATGCCGCCGGGCATGCACCACCTCCACCGCACGCGGCGACAGCGTCAACGGCGAGCTGCCTGACGGCCCCGCCAGACACTTCTGCAAGCCTGCGGTGACGGCGTCCAGCCCCCACTCATCGGTCTTGAGCGGATTGCCCGCCAGCGAGGCCGTGGCATCGCTGTAGAACAGCACGCCTTCGCGGCGACAGATGGCGCCGATGTCTTCCAGCGGCTGGCACATGGTGGTCGAGGTATCGCCCTGCACCAGCGCCAGCACACTGGGCTTGACCTCGCGAATGGCGGCTTCGATCTGCTCCGGGCGGAACACCTGGCCCCACTCGCATTCCAGCGTATGCACCTCGGCACCGCAGCGCTCGGCGATCTCGCGCAGCAGATGACCGAAACGGCCGAAGATCGGCACCAGCACACGCTCCCCCGGCTGGATCAGCGAGACCAGCACCGCCTCGATACCGGCACGCGAGGTGCCATCGATCAACAGGGTGGCATCATTGGTGGTCTCGAAGACGCCGCGATAGAGCTGCATCGTCTCGTTCATGTAATACGTCATCGCCGGGTCGTACTGGCCGATCAAGGGAGCGGAAAGCGCTCGCAATACACGCGGGTCCGCATTGATCGGACCGGGGCCCATCAGCAGGCGCTGGGGAGGATGAATCTGGTCAAAGGTCGGGCTCACGGTCGCTCCTCGTGCAGCAGGGCATGGAATGCAGGAAGACTCGCCAACTCGCCGAGCCTCATGCTCAGACTACTGCAACAAGTGCGCCAGAATTTCAGAAATGAAACAAATGTTGAATTTCTGATGTATTCGACGGGCGCCCCCGCCCTGTCATGGCGTGCGCATCGAGGGGCAAAAGGCAACCTGGCAACCGAGTGACAGAAAGCCAGCTCGGCAAAAGACGGCATGCCTGCAAGATAACGCTATAACTCTGGTATCCACACTGACCGGTGTCGCTTTGACAGTGCATCCCTTGCCTGCCAGGCACCATGACGGGGCATGAATGAGCTGAATCGACGCTTTCATTACCTGTTTCATGCGCCGGCGCTCACTGCCCGAGGCTGAACTCGCCACATGAGTCTGTTATACAAGGAGGCATCGGATGAGTGAGGGTTGCCTCATCCGACCTGATCATCGCTGCCGGAGAGCCACATGACGCTGGAACAACGCCTGGAACGAGCAACGGAACTGGCCAGACAGGCTGGTGAACGCATGGTGCAAGCGCGCGAGGAGCAGGGTTTCGCGCACCATTACAAGAAAGGCGATGAGCTGGTCACCGACATCGACGTGGCGATCGATACCTTCCTGGCGGAAGCGCTCAAAGCCGAATTTCCCGAGGATGCGCGCCTTACCGAAGAGCTGTCACCCGAGCGGGATGTGATTGGTACCAAGGGTGGCCTGTGGGTGATCGACCCCATCGACGGTACCGTCAATTTTGCCCATGGTCTGCGCCATGTTGCCGTGTCCATCGCCTGGTGCGAGCGCGGCAAGATCCAGATGGGGGTCGTACATGCGCCCTTCCTCGGCGAGACCTTCACCGCCATCCGCGGCAAGGGAGCCTGGCTCAACGGCGAGAGCATCTCGGTCAGCGAGACCGATGAGATGAGCCGCGCGCTGGTCGCGACCGGCTTCCCCTACAACCGTGACAGCCGTCCGCCGCTGCTCAAGCGTCTCTCGGCCATGCTGCTGGTCTGTCAGGATGTACGCCGCAACGGCAGTGCCGCGCTGGACCTCTGTGATGTGGCGTGCGGACGTATGGATGCCTATTACGAAAGCGTTTCCCCCTGGGACTTTGCGGCGGGCCTTCTGATCGCGCGTGAAGCCGGTGCGCGCACGGGGCACCTGTATCGCTGCCCGGACGGCATTCCCGATGAGCTTTATGGCGAGAATATCGTGGTGGCCTCACCGGCCTTGCATGCCCCGCTCAAGCGCCTGCTGGAAGAGGCCGATGCCAGTTCAGGGCTGCCGGGGCTGTAGTGAAGAACTCACATACAGGACTGTAGTGACGCGGCTGTGATGACATGACTTTCATGACCTGACTTTCATGACATGACTTTCATGACATGACTTTCATGACATGAGTTTAATGAAAGACTGCCGCTGCAATACGCAAGAGCCCCGCCAATTGGCGGGGCTCTGTGTTTCTGGCTGGCTGACACTCGGCATCAATCGCCCAGGTTACCGCCCTTCTTCTTGCCCTTGGCGGCCGACTTGCTGGTCGCCTTGCTGCTGTCTTTGCTGGCGTCTTTGCTGGCAGAATCCTTGCTCGCCGGCTTCTTGTCAGTGCTGGGCGCTTTCTTGCTAGAAGCTGCCTTGCCGGCAGGCTTGGCCGCTGGTTTGCTTGATGCTTCCTTGCTGGCTGGCTTGGCGGCGGACTTGCTGGCCGCTTCCCCTTTGGCGCTGGCCTTGCCGGTGGCAGCACCTTGAGGCGCGGTGGCGGTTGATCCAGCCTCAGCAGTCTTGGCAGCGGCTGGCGCCACCGTCGGCTCCTTGAGCAGGCTCAGCCGTTGGCCGATTTCCTGCCACAGGCTGCGATAGCTGACCGCCGGTGAGCTGTTGCGCGAGAAAGTCCCGATGGGCTTGCGCTCGATTCCCATGCGCTCGACCACGCTGGAATACGGGATAAAGCCACTGAGCTGCAACGGATAATCCTGCTTGAGCGATTCCATCACATCCTTGTGCAATGTCTTGCGGCGATCCACCAGAGTGAAGAACGGCCAGACGGGCACATCGAGATCGATCTCGGCCAGATAGGCGTTCAATTGCTCCAGGGTACGCAGCGACAGAACCGTGGGAATGATCGGCACCAGCAGGGTATCGGCAGAGGCGAAGACCTGCTCGGAAAGACTGGAAATGCTCGGCGGACAATCGAGGATGACGAGGTCGTAGTCATCGCGTACCGGCTTGAGGACCTTGCGCAGTCGGGTGCGCTTCTCTTCCTCGAGTATGTGGTCGAGATTGCGGTAGGAGAATTCCGCCGGCAGGACATCCAGGTTCTGATAATCCGTGGAACGGATCACGCGGGACATGTCCTGCTTGCCGCTGATCAGCTTCTCGACCCCGCCCTTGAGCTTGGGCTTGGTACGCACGTAGAAGGTCGCAGCGGCCTGCGGATCAAGATCCCACAGCAACACACGCAGGCCACTGTTGGCGGCACAATGCGCCAGATTGATGGCAGAAGCAGTCTTGCCCACGCCCCCTTTGATGCTGTACACCGCAGCGATTTTCATGGCTCCCTCCCGTCATTCCAGTTTGTGCAACGTTAGCACAATCCGGCGCCATGTCCCTGACTGACAACGGCGAAACGGGAGAAAATGATATGACAGTTTTATGTCAGACAGGCTCTCGCTCATCGACCAGGCCGCGCTTGAGCAACTGGTTCGTGAGGCGATTGAGCAACAATCCGTACATCGGCAGGAACAGCAATATCGAGATGGCCAGCTTGATCGCGTAATCCACCCAGGCGATCTCGATCCAGTGAGCCGCCATGAAAGCATCGGGCCCATTGCGGAACGCCACCGAGAAGAAGGCAAAGGTGTCAGCGAGATTGCCGAACAATGTCGACGCCAACGGCGCGATCCACCAGTGGGCATTGCGACGCAGACGATCGAACACCTGAATGTCGAGCAACTGACCGATCACGTAGGCAATGAAGCTTGCCAGCGCGATACGGGCCACGAACAGGTTGAAGTCAGCCAGTGCCTCTACCCCGGCAAAGCTGCCCGCCTGAAACATCACCGACACCATGTAGCTGACCAACAGCGCCGGCAGCATGACCAGCGCAATGATGCGCCGCGCCTGATGCTTGCCGAACAGACGCACCGTCAGATCCGTTGCCAGGAAGATGAACGGGAAACTGAAGGCGCCCCAGGTGGTATGGAAGCCGAACAGGGTCATCGGCAACTGCACCAGGTAATTGCTGGCGGTGATGATGAGGATGTGAAACAGGGCCAGGGCGACGAGTGCGCGCTGCGTCTGGGCAGACGAGAGGAGTAGCATTGCAGGTCCTTTTTGGATCAAAGCCGTCGTCCAGGGGTGAGGGAACCCTGTCACGAGCGTGTTGAGGTTTGCGTCGTTGATGCTGACATCAGCTGCCATGGCCTGACATCGGCCTTGACGCCTTGTCGCAGCGATTGAGCGCTGCAGGCATGCGTCAGCCGACATGCTTCACTGACAACCGCCGCGAGGCTTGCACATCGCCAGAACGCAAAATGGCCGCGCATCGTATCACGATGCGCGGCCATTGACAGGTACCTGCGGGGAAAATCTGGCCAGATGGTCAGGCCGTCAGTCTCCCCCGGCGCCCCTTACGTTGCAAAGACAGCGATGCAATGAAATCCATGCAATGAAAGCGAGTGTCAGAGTCACTTCTTCCAGATGCTGGCATCGACCTTGCCCTTGAGCTCCGGGAACTGCTCCGGATCAAAGGTCGGCTCCTTGCCGGCCTTATGCTGACGGTCATAATCCTTGAAGATACGGAAGGCCAACGGCGACAGCAGCAGGATGGCGATCAGGTTGATCAAGGCCATCGCGCCCATCGACAGATCAGCGAAGTTCCAGATGTTCTTCAGGCTGGCGACAGCACCGAGCATGACCATGCCGAGCACGGCGAAGCGGTAGACCATGATGACGGCCTTGGCGTTCTTCTTGCCGGCGATGTACTCGATGTTGGACTCGCCATAGGAGTAGTTCGCCACCAGTGAGGTGAAGGCGAACAGCAGAATGGCGATGGCCACGAAGCCGCCACCCCAGCTACCGACCTGTGAGGACAGCGCTGCCTGGGTGATCTGGATGCCGTCATTGCCGCCATCGTTGCCCAGGGTGCCGCTCATGATGATGATGGCCGCGGTCGCGGTGCAGATGACCAAGGTGTCGATGAACACGCCCAGCATCTGGACGAAGCCCTGGGACGCCGGGTGCTTGGTGGTCGCCATCGCGGCGGCGTTCGGGGCGGAACCCATACCCGCTTCGTTGGAGAACAGCCCCCGCTTGATGCCGTTCATCATCGCTTGGGCAATGGTGTAACCCAGCGCGCCACCTGCGGCCTGCTCAAGACCGAAGGCACTGCGGAAGATGGTGCCCAGCGCCGCCGGCAGCTCGGTGATGTTGATGGCCACGACGAAGATGGCCAGCAGCAGATAGAGCAGCGCCATGAGCGGCACGATCAGCTCGGCGGTACGCGTGATGCGCTTCATGCCACCGAAGATGATCGGCACCATGACCACGACCAGCACCACCCCCATGATCCACGGCGGCACGCTGAAGGCCTGCTCCATGGCCAGTGCGATGGAGTTGGACTGCACTGAGTTGAAGGCCAGACCGAAGGCGATGATCAGACACACGGAGAACAGGATCGCCATCCAGCGCTGACCGAGGCCCTTCTCGATGTAATAGGCCGGGCCACCACGGAAGGTGTTGTCATCGTGGGAGACCTTGTAGGCCTGCGCCAGGGTGGACTCGATGAAGCTGGTGGACATGCCGACCAGCGCCGTCATCCACATCCAGAAGATGGCGCCCGGGCCCCCCAGGGAAATCGCCACGGCAACACCGGCAAGGTTACCGGTACCGACGCGCGCCGCCAGAGAGGTCGCCAGTGCCTGGAAGGAAGAGATGCCGCCTTCGCTGCCCTGACGAGACGTGGCCAGCAGCTTCCACATATGTCCGAAATAACGGAACTGGATACCCTTGGTCATGACCGTGAAGAAGAGACCCGCTCCAATGAGCAGGTAAATCAATACACTGCCCCACAGCAGGCCATTGCCTGCATCGATCAACGCCAGAATCGGCGCTGGAATGATGGACGTTGTTTCCGACATGTCGGTCTCGCTTTGGCGGGTTTTTGGTCTTGTCGACGCTGCCAGGGCAACGGAAAGCCCATGGCTTTCCTGCGACTGACAGCGAGCAACCACTACGATCGGGCTGCTCGACATGCTTTGGTGAGCGCCATTCTTCATATCCCACGGGGATAAGCAAGAAGAGCCCACTGTAAAGCGGACTTCTACGCCCGAATTCTAGGGGAAAAATAGCGCAACGGCGGTGTTTTTCACTGCCACCTAGACTTTAGATGAACACGGTAATGTTTCACGTCTTGTTTGGCTCGGGCATAATGCGCCCCCTTCCGGAAGTCGCCGCCTGCCAGTGGCGGCCCAGGACTTATCGGGCGCAGGCTCGCGACTCATCGATTGCCGTTGCGCAACGGCGATCCCGCGAGTGTGCGCTGCGATCAGGCGGTGCAACTCCCTGACACCCACGCACCATAACCGCCATAACGGCACCC
The DNA here is from genome assembly GCF_029846405.1 of Cobetia sp. 29-18-1. NCBI lineage: Bacteria > Pseudomonadati > Pseudomonadota > Gammaproteobacteria > Oceanospirillales > Halomonadaceae > Cobetia > Cobetia sp. 29-18-1. The sequence continues at coordinate 203,348 of NZ_JARWKS010000006.1, read as the reverse complement.
GGTAGCGCGCTTTGTCCCGGCGCCTGCCTTTGATTACAGGTGATACATGGAACTGACCAGCTACGCGGCGTCCCCGCTTTCGCTGCTCGCCCCGATCATAGCCATCGGTCTCGCAATACTGACACGTCGTGTCATGCTCTCCCTCGGGCTGGGTATCGTGTCAGGCGCCCTGCTGCTGAATGATTTCTCGCCGCTCGTCACGCTGCACTATCTCTGGCAGCAGCTGGTGGCCGTCTTCATCGAGATGCCGGACAGCGGTCAGCTTGCCGAGGCCAGCCTCAACAGCTGGAACGTCTATATCCTGCTGTTCCTGCTGGCACTGGGAGCCATGGTCGGCGTGATCACGCTGGCAGGCGGCACCCGTGCCTTCGGCAACTGGGCGCGGGCGCGTGTCACTACCCGCCGTGGCTCGCAGCTGATGACCGTGCTGCTGGGGGTATTCATCTTCATCGATGATTATTTCAATAGTCTGGCAGTGGGCAATATCTGTCGTCCGCTGACCGATCGTCAGGGGCTGTCGCGCGCGCGCCTAGCCTATCTGATCGATTCCACCGCCGCGCCCATCTGCGTGTTGACGCCGATCTCGAGCTGGGGTGCCTACATCATCAGCCTGATCGCCGGAATCCTGGCGACGCACCACATCACGGATGTGAGTCCGTTCGGTGCCTTCCTCGAGCTGTCCGCCCTCAACTACTACGCGATTGCGGCGCTGGTGCTGGTGATCGCCTCGGCGTGGTTCGACATCAACTTCGGTGCCATGCGCCGTCATGCCATCGCGGCGCGCGACGGTGAGCTTTTCGATGCCAAGCGCGGCAATCCGCCGGGCAACACTCACGTGGAAGAATCCGAGCGTGGCCGCCCCATGGACCTGCTGATCCCGATCATCGTGCTGGTCATCGCGACCTTCTTCATGATCGTGCAGACCGGCGCCAGCGCACTGGCCGCCGAGGGTGAGGCCTTCGGCCTGATTCGCGCCTTCGAGCTGACGGATGTCGCCAAGTCGCTGATCACCGGCGGCGCCATCGGCCTGCTGGCCGCGGTAGTGATGCTGCTGCGTCATCGCATGGGCGCTGGTCGCAGCCTGAGCGCCATCGCCCAGGGCGCCAGCTCCATGCTGCCGGCCGTCTATATCCTCGTCTTCGCCTGGTTGCTGACCGGCATCATCGGCTCTCTGGGAACCGGCCAGTACCTGGCCACGCTGGTCGAGGGCGTCGTGTCTCCAACCTGGCTGCCGATGCTGCTGTTCGTGCTCTCCGGCCTGATGGCCTTTGCCACCGGCACCAGCTGGGGCACCTTCGGCATCATGCTGCCCATCGCCGGTGACATGGCGGCCGCCACCGAGCTCGCCATGATGTTGCCGATGATGGGCGCGGTGCTGGCCGGCTCCGTGTTCGGGGATCACTGCTCGCCGATTTCCGACACCACCATCCTGTCCTCGACGGGGGCCAGCTGCCATCACATCGATCACGTGATGACCCAGTTGCCCTACGCCCTGCTGGGTGCCGCTATCTCGCTGATCGCTTACCTGGTGATGGGCCTGACCGACAGTACCCTGTTCGGCTGGTTGAGCCTGGCGGGTCTGCTGGTCATCAGCATTGCCTGGCTTGCACGCCGCGAGATGGCCAATCCGGTCGTGGCACGCACCTGATGCAATAATCGCTGCCTTGCTGAAAAAAAGCCCCCGCCATGTCTCATGGCGGGGGCTTTTTCATTATTGGAGCAGCGCGGGCCGCGTCATGCGTCCGCGATATCACTTCTTCGACTCACGCGCTACGTGCCTCACTCGCCTGACCGACGCCCGCCTCGCTCAGCGCCTCACGCACATCTTCCAGGCTTGAGGGGTCATCTATCGTCGAGGGCACCTGGTATTGCTCGCCCGCGGCGATCTGACGGATCATCTTGCGTAGTATCTTGCCTGAGCGCGTCTTGGGTAGACGCTCGACGATCAGCACCTCCTTGAGCGAGGCAAAGGCCCCGATTTCCTGGCGTATCCGCTGGGCAAGCTCGGCGCACAGGCTGGCTTCATCCCCCTGCCAGCCATCCTTGAGAATCACCAGTCCCAACGGCATCTCGCCCTTGAGCGAATCCTCGATGCCGATCACCGCACATTCCGCGATCGCGGCATGTGCACCGAGCACCTGCTCCATTTCACCCGTCGACAGGCGATGCCCCGCCACGTTGATGACATCGTCAATGCGTCCCATCACGAACAGATAGCCCTGCTCATCGAAGTAGCCGCCATCACCGGACAGGTAATAGCCGGGGTAGGCGGCAAGATAGGCAGCATGGAAGCGTCCGGGGTCCTGATAGAGTCCGGTCAGGCAGCCCGGCGGCAGCGGCTGACGCAGCACGACATTGCCCTGCTCTCCCATGGGCACCTCATCCCCCATGCCATCGAGAATCTGCACATTGAAGCCCGGCAACGGCCAGGTGGCGCTACCGGCACGCGCCTCGGCCGGCGCCTTCACCTCGCGGCTGCCTTCGGTGAACATGTCGAGGCCCAGCAGGTTGCCGGCGATGGGCCAGCCGGTTTCGGTCTGCCACCAGTGATCGACGACCGGCACCGGCAGGAGATCGGCGAGCCAGTGATAGGTCGGCGGGTCCAGTCGCTCTCCGGCCAGGAACAGACTGCGCAGGCTGGAAAGGTCGTAATTGGCCATATGACTGGCTTCCGGGTCTTCCTTCTTCATGGCACGAAACGCCGTCGGCGCAGTGAAGAAGCAGTTGATGCGGTATTCCTCGATCAAGCGCCAGAAGGCTCCGGCATCCGGGGTCTTGACCGGCTTGCCCTCATACATGACGGTACTGGCCCCCATCAGCAGCGGGCCATAGACGATATAGGAGTGCCCGACGACCCAGCCGATGTCCGAGGCCGCCATGAAGGTATCCCCGGGGCGGGTCGCATAGAGAAGCTCCATTGAATAATGCAGCGCCACGGCGTAACCGGCGTGATCACGCACCACTCCCTTGGGCTTGCCGGTGGTGCCGGAGGTATAGAGGACATAGAGAGGTTCGCTGCCCAGCATGCTGACCGCTTCGGTGGCCTGGGCGCTGGCCAGACATTCATGCCAGTCATGATCACGCGGCCCGAGTGTCGCCCGCTGCTGTTCACGCTGCAGGATCAGACAGGCTTGCGGGGTATGCTCGGCAAGCTCGATGGCTTCATCCAGCCAGGGCTTGTAGGGAATGATGCGATCGACTTCCACCCCGCAGGACGCCGCCATGATCACCTTGGGCGCGGCGTCATCGATACGTACCGCCAGCTCCTTGGGGGAAAAGCCGCCGAAGACCACTGAATGCACCGCCCCGAGACGTGCACAGGCCAGCATCGCCATCATGGCCTCGGCGACCATCGGCATGTAGAGCACGACACGGTCGCCCTTCTCCACCCCGAGATTGCGCAATGCCCCCGCCAACAGGGCCACCTCATCACGCAGCTCACGAAACGTGTACTGCCGCTTGCTCTGGGTGACCGGCGAATCCCAGTACAACGCGACCTGATCCGCGCGCCCATTGGCGACATGATGATCCAGCGCGGCATGGCAGATGTTCATCTCGCCATCGATGAACCAGCGTGCATGCTGTTGCTCATCCCAGGCCAGAATGGTCTGCGGCGGGCGAAACCAGGCGATGCGTTGCGCCTGCTCAGCCCAGAAGTCTTCTGGCGTCTCGTTGGCTCTCGCCGTCAGAGCTAGATAACGCTCGCGTGCACAGGAGTGATTGGCGTCGGGCATGGCGTACCTCGTGATCCACGAATGGCTTTGTGGGCATCTCTTGCCTGCCCTGACGCAAGGCCTTGTCTCCGGGGCCCGTTGACCGGACCTCTTTTCATGTCGTCATTGATGTCGCTCGCCAACGGCGATGCGACAGACGACGATGGAGGAAGGACAGGCAGTACAGAGACACCTGAACCGATAGTTACGTTGAAACCTTAGGCCAAAAATCGCCCTTCAAACGTGCTCGGCTCACCGTTTTCAGCGTCTGATGGTCTTATACTCAATCCTTGGTCGCAGACGACCTGACAGCATGAAAGGCGTCATTCGCGCAATAAAACATACGCTTGAACGCGGTCTCACAGCAGATGCGACAAAAAGTCAAAGCCTGAGAACGACAAAGTCGATGATTTATCGTTTAAGATTGTCTTGGACGTAGCACGCGGAGTTATTGATCATTCACTAAAACAAGGTTAGGTCATAACAACATGCCAATGGCCCATTGCGTCCCTCGGGATGCACCAAGATAGACCGACCGGGAGAGACCGCATGAACGCAACACTTTCTACAGCTGCAAGGAATAACCCCATGCCAGTGTCCAGCGATGCCATCACCCTGCACCAGGCCGGTGACCGCGTCATCGAAGAAGCCACTGCCCTGCTCAAGGCGATGGGCAACGAGAACCGCCTGCGCATCCTGTGCCTGCTCAGCGACAGCGAAATGTCGGTGAGCGAGCTCAACTCGCGCCTGGAACTGTCGCAGTCCGCGCTGTCGCAGCATCTGGCGATTCTGCGTCGTGAAGGCATGGTGCGGACGCGCCGCGCTTCGCAGACCATCTACTATTCGCTGCAAGGCCCCAATGCCGCAGGTGTCATTCGTGCCCTGCAGGACCTCTATAACTGAAAAAGGGCGCCAGCCGGTGACTGACGCCCTTTGAGGGGAATGTCGCTGAGTCACGCTGATCGTGACCCGCTAGACATCTGTATCACTCGCCGACTCCAACAAGATCGGGCAGGCCACGGAATGGCCTTCCAAGCCTCTTCTCTTCGCCCGCGACGGCAATCTGTCGCTTATTGCTGATGCCAGCGCGACTCCGCATTGCGCTCCAGCACGCGATCCAGCACACGATCCAGACTCGAAGTCACGCCCTTGCCGAAACGGTCCATCACGCGGCGCGGCTTCTCGAGACTCACCTCGAAGATCTTGACCTCTTCCTTCAGATAGCGTGCCAGCAACGCCTGACTGGTACCGACCTCGTCGATCAGACCGATATCGATGGCCTCACTGCCATACCAGATATCACCCTGGGACACTGCCTCGACGTCCAATTGCGGGCGACGGCTGCCGACATGCTGCTTGAACAGCTCATGGGTGCGCGCCAGGTCCGACAGGAACTTCTCACGCCCTTCTTCACTGTTCTCGCCGAGCATGGTCAAGGTGCGCTTGTAACGCCCCGCCGTCAGAATCTCGACATCCACATCATGCTTCTTGAGCAGACGGTGCACATTGGGCACCTGCGCCACGACACCGATCGAGCCGATGACCGCAAAGGGCGCTGCCACCACGTGGTCCGCCGCACAGGCCATCATGTAGCCGCCACTGGCCGCGACCTTGTCGACCGTGATCGTCAGGCGCGCGCCACTGGCACGCAGACGGTCCAGCTGTGCCGCGGCCAGGCCATAGGCATGCACCAGGCCACCACCGGACTCCAGTCGCAGCACGACCTCATCCTGCTGACCCAGCACGCCTTCCAGTGCCGTGATCTGCTCCGCCAGGCTTTCCACACCGCTGGCCTTGATGTCGCCGACGAAGTCGAGCACGAAGACCCGACGCCCACGCGTACTGGCCGGCGCATCGTCCTTGTCCGCATTGTCGCCCTTGTTGGCTTTCGCCTTGGCCTTGAGCGATTTCTTAAGCGCCTTGGCTTCCTGCTTGTGCTTCTTGGCCCGCGCCTTCTCCTTGGCGGCGTACTCGGCCTCTTCCAGGCCGGCGTGGCTCAATTCGCGTTGATAGCCCTTGATGCGCTCATGCCAGGGACGAATCTTCAGCTTGGGCTGGCGCTCCCCCGCTTCCCCCTGTCGTGCACGTGCAATGATGAGCACGATGGCCGCGATCGCGACCACTACGGTGATCGCCTGGGCCAGAAATAGGCCGTACTGTGAAATCCATTGCATGCACTTGCTCCTGAAACATTGAAGAAGGTGTCTGATCTCTCGCCTGCACGTGAGCGGCGAACGCTCGCTCTCGAGTGCATGGTTGTCAGGCAGAAGGTCAAGGCATCTGCCACACGACCAGGACCCCATAACGAAATCACCGGCTAAAGGGCCGGTGCGGGATGGTACTCGATATGGGGGCAAGCTTGCCCGCCTGCAAGGCTGGCAAGCGCTTGGGTAGATTTCATACTACTCGTATTGTCATGGGACTGGCGTACCGCCTGCGCGGGCTCTCAAGGTGGCCTGGATGCCATCCGTACGTTGTCTCTGTACGCTACTTCTGCACATTATCTCTGCACGTTACTTCTACAGGTTCAGAGCTGGGCGCTGAAGCGCGGAACACGCCAGATCGATCACACGACTTGATTGGAACGCTCGTTTGAAATAGTCTGATGTCAGTCTTGAAGGTCAGCAGCGTGATCACTTCATGGTGAGCAAGGTGATGAACGACACCTTCCCCCTTGCCATGCACGTCATCTTTCCCCGTGATCATTGGCCTTTCTCCACCGCTAGCACTGACAAGGAATATCACCATGGCCGACGCCAACGCCGTCATCGACATGCTCAAGAGCCGTTTCAACCCCGAAGCTGCCAAGGGCATGGATGAGGTCTTTCAATTCAACATCACCGACAGCGATGACTACTACATGGTCGTCAAGGACGGCACTCTGGACGTCGGCGAAGGTGAGCACGATGACCCGTCCGTGACCCTGAGCACCGACAGCGATACCCTCAAGGGCGTGATGAAGGGCGAAGTCGACGGCATGCAGGCCTTCATGACAGGCCGCCTGAAAGCCACCGGCAACATCATGCTGGCCACCAAGCTGACGTCTCTGTTCCCGAACAAGTAAGCGTCTGCTTGAGCAGGTGCATCGTTGCGAACAAGCCCGATGGTAAGGTTCGCTTTATGCACCAGCCAAAGAAAACGCCCCGACCAATGGTCGGGGCGCTTTCTTTGGGGAGAGGCGCGCACTATCAGCGGCCCGTCGCGACCGAGCGCAGGAAGTTGTCGATCAAGGCATGCGAGATCGAGAACTTCGGTGGCAGCCCCGGCAAGTCTTCCGGCGTGAACCACTGGGCATCCTCGATCTCGACACCATCGATGGTGATGTCGCCACCGGCATATTCCGCGTAGTAGCCCAGCATGAACGAGTGCGGGAACGGCCACGACTGGCTCTGGAAATAGCTGACTCGCCCGACCTCGACACCGACTTCCTCGTGCACCTCACGCCGCACGGCTTCCTCGGCACTTTCACCGGCTTCGATGAAGCCCGCCAGGGTCGAATACATGCCCGGCCCGAAGCGCGGACTGCGGGCCAGCAACATCTCGCGGCCCCGGGTGATCAGCGTGATGATGCACGGCGAGATACGCGGGTAGCTGCGATGCTGACAACCGGTGCAGTGCATGGCGAATTCATGCTCCAGTCGCTTCATGCGCTTGCCACAACGGCCACAGAATCGATGGTCGCGCAGCCATTTGAGCACCTGCAACGCACTGGAAAGCAGCGGAAACTGATCACGTGGCAGCGTATGCAGCCACTGACGTGCGGCGGGCCAGTCGGCACTGCCATTCTCACCGAACACCGCAATCGGCGCGCCCTGCCATTCCCCGAGGGCCACGGCGCCGCTGGGCCAGTCCGCGATGGGCTGGATGATGCCGCCATCCGGCGCAGGTGCCACGCCATCACGCCCCACGCGAATCAGATAACCATGGCGCTGGGTCACACGCGAGAGATCACGAATCAACATCAGGCGTCGTCTCCGCGGTTGCCTCGGCTGTCCAGACTGGCACCCTCAAGAGTGGCGCCATCAAGACTGGCACTATCAAGACTGCCCAAGGCATCGATCGAGAGGCGATCGAACAGGCACTCATCCGCCTTGCCGCGAATCTCTTCACACCAGGCCGAGTGACGCTCAAGTTCCAGCGCGGAAAGCCCAGGCGTGACCAGACGTGGGCGATCGGCACGCAGGCGACGAACCCCGACGATACCGCCCTCCTCGCCATCGCCTTCCTCTATCACGTCCAGGCCCAGCGCCGTCTGGCCACCGGTCATCGCCAGATAGACATCGCCGAGAATCTCGGCATCCAGCAAGGCGCCGTGCAGCACACGATGCCCGTTGTCGATATCGTAGCGCTTGCACAGCGCATCCAGGTTGTTGCGCTGTCCGGGGTGCTTCTCTCGGGCCAGCTTCAGGGTATCGAGAATGGCGCAGTGATCGGCGACCGGGCCCAACGGGTTGGCACGCCCGGAATTGATCAGCCCGAATTCGTGATCGATGAAGCCCACATCGAAGGGCGCATTGTGGATGACCAGCTGGGCACCCTTGATGAAGTCCCAGAAGGCATCGGCAATCTCGGCGAAGACCGGCTCGTTGGCGACTCGCTCATCGGTGATGCCGTGTACCCCGATCGCCTCTGCATCGATCAAGCGCTCAGGATTGACGTACTGATGGTAGGTGCGTCCGGTCAGGCGGCGGTTGATCATCTCCACCGCGCCGATCTCGATCAGGCGATGGCCTTCCTTCGGATCGATACCTGTCGTTTCGGTATCGAGAATAATCTGACGCATCTCAGACCTCTTGGTAAACAGTGACAGCTCCCTGATCGATCCGCCTCAAGCTTCGGGCCGCGCATCAGGGTGCCTCAATATCGGATCCTGCATGTCCGTGCTCAAACACGGCTGGCCACCACGCTCGGTGTACCTGCCAGCCGAGGCACTCAGCGGCGGCGCTGCATCTCGTCGATGGCCTCGTTGGCCAGCGCATCGGCGCGCTCGTTGCCCTCATCGCCGCTATGACCCTTGACCCAGCGCCACTCGATATCATGACGCTCACTCTGGGCCAGCAGTGCCTTCCACAGATCTTCATTCTTGACCGGCTGCTTGGCTGCCGTCTTCCAACCGCGCTTGACCCAGCCATGCACCCACTTGGTGATGCCGTTCTTGACGTATTCGGAGTCGGTCCACAGCACCACCTGACAGCGCTTGGTGAGCGCAGTGAGCGCCTCGACCGCCGCCATCATCTCCATCCGATTGTTGGTCGTCTGGGCCTCGCTGCCATTGAGTTCCTTGCGATGCTTGCCACTGACCAGAATCGCGCCCCAGCCACCCGGACCCGGGTTGCCACGACAGGCACCATCGGTGTGGATGACCACGCGAGTCGGCGCCGCCTTGGATTCGGACGTCGCAGCAGCGGAGGGATTCTGGGATTCGGGCGTGGATGCACTCTGGCTCACAAACGGCACTCTCGACAAAGGAAACGAAGACGGGCAAGTGCGACGGCGCTGGCTGTCACGACAGGGGCAAGCCTGGCCCGCAGAGGCGGGGCTTGGAAACCGCCCCCTGACAATCACTCTCCGGTAGCCGTCGCTAGGCAACAGCAGGCCTCGCCACAATGAGCGCCATTCTACCCACTCGCATGCAGCATGGCCAAAGTCCCTGTGTTTTTTTACAGCTTCCGCCAGACTGAAGCCTTGAAGAAAAGGGAGCCCTCGAGCTAGCCACGCTCGGACAGATCTCTGCGCGACTCACGCTTCACATGCCCCTCCCGGGAATGCACCCGCGTGGCCTGGCCGATGGAGACACCGGGGATGGCGACTCGCGGTCGCTTGGCATTCAAGGGTTGCACGTACCCGACATTGCGCCGCGCCCGTATCAACATCAGGCTGCCCAGCGGCAGGTTGTAGCGGCGCCCCATGCGTTCAAGCCAACCGTGTCGCAGGCGTAACCCCGGCAGGTGGAAGCCGGCATAGTCGATACGCTCGATCTCGAAATCCACGAAGGCCAGCCAATCGCGCAGGGCCGCCGGCGTCCGCCAGCTTCCCTCCCAGGGAGTGATGTGACGACGGCGCGGGTCCAGACGCAGCAGCCCCTCACCGGAGAACGGCTGCCAGGCGACGATGACCAGACAGCCACTGGAGCGCAGCACGCGGGCCGCCTCACGCAGCAGTCGGTGCGGCTCCGGCGCGACCTCCAGTAAATGGTGGAGCATCACCAGATCCATGCTCTCGTCCGGCAAAGCCAGCTGCGTCAGCGGGCAGATCAAGGTGGAAGGCGACTCGGCAAGCGCCGCCTCGGGGCTCCATTGGATGGCATGGCGGATGGCGGAGAGTGACAGGAGGTCATTGCCCCCCGGGCCCAGGTTCAGGCTGTGAAAACCGAAGCAGCGCTCGAACAGCGGTGACAGCATCTCGCGCTCCGCCGTCAGGATGTCCTGCCCATCCGGACCCTCGAAAAAGGCACGCATGGCGCGCACATGGGCACTCAATTGGCGCGCATGCTGGCGCTGGCGCTCCTCGGCGGTCAGGGACGCGCTGGCCTTGTCCGCACCGGAGTCATTCACACCAAAGGGGCCTTTCCACATCTTGCATCTCCCGGGCTTCAGGCGGGGAGACACTCCCCACGGCATAGACAGGCTTTGACACTTGTCTACATTCTCACACCATAAGAGGTTTGACACTTACCTGCTGGCTCGTCAGGCTTGTTATCCGGAAAATTCAGATTCCCGCCACGAATCAATCCACTGGGCATCATCGTGCTGGCTATTGGCCTTGCGATTGATGGCGCTCATGGACTTTGGCACCGGCGGCCAGTCGTGACTTTTCCTGCAGGACTCTTCTTGTTGGGCTCTGCGTCAGCCACTCGGCGCCTGATCGCACATGGCGAGCCTGACCGGGAACGAAATGCCGACAAGCGAGTCTTGAACAGGACTGCGGGCACCGAGCATCTCGACACGCCCGGCCCGACACTCAGGATAGAGTGAAGCAGGGTGTTGCCCAACATCCTGCGAATGTCCCATAAATATGCGTTGTCGATCATAGAGCATACGGATTGCCCCTCCCGCCCACATACGCGGCCAGGGGAGCGGCCAGGAGCACGACCATCCTGAGCCGTCTCTGAGCATGACTTTATGCTGCTTTCGACAACTAACTCTCAGTAAGGAGTCGATGGAACCGCTTGCCCATCAGCATTGCAGGCGACGATGACATGCCATGTTCATCTGCTTCAGCCTGGCCGATTCCTCGGCGAGGACGTATGAAGCCCCTTTTAGCGTCACTGGCCTGTCATTGCTTCGATCGACGACTGCAAGACATCAAGAGCACCTGACCACCATGATGAGCGTAACGCCCATAGCGGCCTTTCAGGACAACTACATCTGGTTGATACAGAGCGACGACAACCCCCGCGTGGCGGTCGTCGACCCCGGTGATGCACGCCCGGTGATGGAGGCCCTGGAGTCCAGAGGCCTGACCCTCGACACCATCCTCATCACCCATCACCACCAGGATCACACCGGCGGCCTGCCGGAGCTGATCGAACGCTATCAACCTCGCGTGGTTGGCCCGCACAATCCGGCCATCCACGGTATCGACGAGCGTGTCGGCGATGGCGACAGCTTCCGCCTGCAGGGCCGCCTCTTCGAGGTGATGGAAGTGCCGGGCCATACCCTGGATCACATCGCCTTCGTCAGCTCCGGCATGCCGGGGCTGCTGTTCTGCGGCGACACCCTGTTCAGTGGCGGTTGCGGTCGCCTGTTTGAGGGCACGCCGGAGCAGATGCATCACTCCTTGTCGCGCCTCGCCGCTCTGCCGGAAGAGACGCTCGTCTTCCCGGCACACGAGTACACGCTGGCCAACCTGGCCTTCGCCAGTGCCGCCGAGCCGAACAACCCCGCGCGAGACACCCTCAACGCAGAATGTGAACAGCTGCGTTCACTGGGCCGCCCCACGCTGCCCACCCTCATCGGCCGAGAAAAGCAGATCAATCCGTTCCTGCGCAGTGATGAGGTGGCGCTGCAACGCCACCTCGAGCAGGAAGGACGCCTCTCGGCACCCTCGGGTCAGGAAGATTCCCCACTGGCGGCCTTCACGGCACTGCGTCAGTGGAAGGACAACTTCTAGCCCTGCTGCCCGCGTGCCATTGCCCCCGTTCCGACGCCACCCAGGTGAGCGGTTGGAGCGCGGCGTGAATGGCATTTCGCGTGACAGCGGGTCGAGAACAATCCTGATCTCGATCAGCCCCCGCAGTCACTGATTCGTGCCGGCATGACCGGCCAGCCGAGCCGCTGCTGACCCATCCAGCCGCGGCTCGCCAGAGAGTATTTCGTCAATGCATCAGCAAGACCTCCGTACCGACGGCCAGATGGCCGCCGACACGCCGTGTCGTGTCACTCCGACCCAGGCCCCCTTCCGTCCGGCTCGACTGCGTCACCTGATTGGCCTCGCCTCTCTGGGTGCCACCCTGTGCCTGATGCCGCTGACCGCCAGCGCCAATTCAGCGATGGTGTCCGGGGTCTCGCCCACCAGTAAATATCAGCGCGCCCCGCTGAACTTCATGGAGGCCGTCGACGCCATTCCCGCGCACTACGACGACGTCTGGGAGCGCCTGCGCGCCGGCTATCAGCTGCAGCAGGACACCGGTCGCCCACGCGTGCGCAAATGGATCAGCTGGTATCAGGAGCACCCCCACCACGTGGAGCGTATCGCGGAACAGGCCCGCCCCTGGATTCGCTACGTGACACTGCGCACCGAAGCACGCGGCCTGCCGGCAGAGCTGGCACTGCTGCCCTTCATCGAGAGCGCCTACGATCCGGATGCCGCGCATCCGGGCGGTGCGACCGGCATGTGGCAGTTCATGCCGCGCACCGGTGACGCCATGGGGCTGACACGCAACCGCTGGTATGACGGTCGCAAGGACGTGTTGCTGTCCACGGATGCCGCGTTGGATTACCTGGAAACCCAGGGCGAGCGCTGGTATGACGGCGACTGGGAGCTGGCGCTGGCCGCCTACAATGCCGGTGCCGGCACCGTGAATCGTGCACGCCGCCGCGCCGGTGGCGATGAGGATTACTGGAACATCAAGCTGCCCAACGAGACCATGGAATACGTGCCGAAGCTTCTGGCACTGGCCGCGGTGATTCGCGACCCTGAGGAATATGGGCTCTCGTTGCCGAAGATTGACGACAGGCCGGAAATCGCGGCCGTCGAGACGGGCGGACAACTGGACCTGTCCACCGCCGCCAAGCTGGCCGGCATCAGCGAAGACGAGCTGCGCGCCCTGAACCCGGCCTACAAGCGCTGGGCCACCACGCCGGGTGACAGCTCGCTGGTGATTCCCGCCACCGCCCGCGACACCTTCCTCAGCCAGCTGGCCACGCTGCCTGAAAAAGCGCGCCAGAGCTGGGCCAGCTATCGCGTCAAGCGCGGCGACACCCTGTCCGTCATCGCGCGCCGCAATGGCCTGACGCTGTCCGAACTGAAGCAGAAAAACCGCCTCTCGGGCAACACCATCCGCATCGGCCAGGCACTGATGGTGCCGGACCGCGGCGCCTCGGTGGCCACCCAGCTGGCCTCGGCCAACGGCGAGAAGAAGGTGCGCGTGAAGAGTGGCGATTCCCTGTCATTGATCGCCGCACGTCACAATGTCAGCACTCGCCAGCTCGCGCGCTGGAACAAGCTGTCATCTGCGGATTACCTGCGCCCCGGTCAGATGTTGACCCTTTACAGCGCCAACTGAGTCAGTCGATTCACGCGTCGTTGCACGACGCTTGATAGGCGATTCCTCAACGCCCCTGCCATCCGTGATGGTGGGGGCGTTTGCGATTCAAACGCCGCAGCATGGCCGCTGACAGGGAACTTCGTTACTCTTGGCGGGGTCGATGCAAGGAGACCGGCCGCAGCCCGGCGCGTGGCGTGCACCTGCTGCACCGCTTCTGCAGTTCTCCATCAGCTCATCGCAGCTCACGGTCGACAGCTTTGCAGTCAGCCGCTGAGGCCACCCAAGCCAGCGGAGTTGATGGCGAGTCAGGCGCAAACCAGCCGCTGCCCAGATGCCGGTCATTTCATCACGGCCGCGAGGCCCGGGTCATTCAGTCAAGGAAGTCTTCGATGCAGCGTGTTTCTTCACTCACCCACCGTCGCTGGGCCGCGCTACGTGCGCTATGCCTGGGGGCGCTGATGGTGAGCGGCTCGTTCACTGCCACGGCCAACGCGGCTGAGCCCAATGCGAATAGCGAGCAATCTGCCGATTCACGCCCCAGCGCCGAGACGGCGTCAGGCACGCAGGCAACCAGCGCGCAGGCAACCAGTATCCCCACCTCGAACGTGCAGACACCGCTGGACGTCCCGACCGTGCATGGCCTGGCCATCTACGGCGAGCCCGTCCACAAGCCCGGCTTCACGCACTTTCCTTACGTCAATCCAGAGGCGCCGGTCGGCGGGCGCATGACGCGCGCCGCCATCGGCAGTTTCGACTCCACCAATCCCTTCATCCTCAAGGGCAATTCGGTGGCGGGGCTCAATTACTTCGGCGGACTGATCTACGACACCCTGATGATCCCCTCCGCTGATGAGCCCTTCACCGAATACGGATTGCTGGCCAGTGGCGTCCGCCTGGCCGAGGACCGCAGCGCCATCGAATTCGATATCGACCCTCGGGCGCGCTTTCACGATGGCGTGGCGGTGACTGCCGAAGATGTCGTCTTCACCTATCGCCTGCTCAAGGATGAGGGCCTGCCGTTCTTCAAGAGCTACTACCACGATGTCACCGGTGTCAGCGTGATCGATGCCGACACCGTGCGCTTCGAGATGGCGCCAGGCGCCGCGCGCGAATTGCCGCTGATCATCGGCCAGCTGCCGGTATTGCCGGAGCACTACTGGAAGAGCCGCGACTTCACACGCGCCACCCTGGAACTCCCGCTGGGTTCCGGCCCCTATCGCATGGCGTCTCTGGACGCCGGCCGCCAGGTTCGCTATGAGCGTGTCGACGACTACTGGGGCAAGGACCTGCCGGTCAACAAGGGCCGCCACAACATCCAGACGCTGGTCTACGACTACTACCGGGACCAGACCGTGTCGCTGGAAGCCTTCAAGGCCGGCAGCATCGATCTGCACGTCGAAAGCAGCGCCAAGAACTGGGCAACCGCCTACGACACTCCCGCGCTGCACGAGGGCCGCCTGAAGAAGCTGGAAGTCCCGGACAGCAACCCGGCAGGCATGCAGGGCTTCGTGCTCAACGAGCGCCGCGAGCGCTTCCAGGACCCGCGAGTGCGTGAGGCACTGGCGCTGGTCTTCGACTTCGACTGGATCAACCGCAACCTCTTCTACGGCGCCTACCAGCAGACCCACAGCTATTTCGAGAATTCGGACATGGCCGCGGATGGCATGCCCACCGGCAAGGAACTCGCGCTGCTTGAGCCCTTCAAGGATGAGCTGCCCAGCGCGGTCTTCGACAAGCCTCTGCCGATCGATGAGCCACAGGAATTGCGCCCTCGCCTGCGCAAGGCGTTGGGACTGCTGCGCGAAGCGGGTTATGAAGTGGTCAAGGGCCAGCTGGTCAGCCGCAGCAGCGGCAAGCCGCTGACGCTTGAGGTGCTCAACTACGACACCCAGTTCGAGCGCATCATCCAGCCGTGGATTCGCAATCTGGCGCGCATCGGCATCAAGGCACGGATTCGCACCGTCGACGTCAATCAGTACATCAACCGCCGTCGCAGCTTCGACTTCGACGTGGTGGTCGGCAGTTATCCGCAATCCAACAGCCCCGGCAGCGAGCAGCGTGAATACTGGACCAGCGACTATGCCGACGTGGCCGGCTCACGCAATCTGATCGGGCTGAAAAGCCCGGTGGTGGACGCGCTCACCGATGCCCTGATTCAGGCGCAGACCCGCGAAGACCTGCTCAGCGCGACACGGGCACTCGACCGCGTACTGCGTTGGGGCTTCCATGTCGTGCCCCAGTGGCACCTGGCGGCGACGCGTATCGCGCTCTGGAACAAGTTCGGCTATCCGCAGCCCTTCCCGGAATACCAGCTGAGCCTGGACAGCTGGTGGATCGAGCCCGACAAGGATGCATCACTCGAACCGGGAGAATGAACCAGGTGAATAAGCCGGGTGAACATGCCTGCTCAGCAAGCCTGAAGAACACGCTCGGCGCATATGCCAGGCATAGACGCCTGGCGGGACTGACGCCTTGCTGATGCGTCCACGACACCAATAACCGATGTCCCTTGCACCGCACATCAGATGCCGGCGATGAGGGGCACGCAGGGAGATTGCCATTGGGTGCCTATATTCTGCGCCGGATTCTGTTGATGATTCCGACGCTGCTCGGAATCCTGTTGCTGAATTTTCTGATCGTTCAGGCCGCCCCCGGTGGCCCGATCGAACAACTGATGTCACGTCTGGACGGCATGAGTGCCGGTGCCAGCACCCGCCTCAACAGTGGCGGCGGTGATGGTGTCACCAGCGGTGGCGGTGGCTCCTCGACCTATCGCGGCGCCTCAGGGGTCGACCCGGCCTTGATCGAGGAGCTGGAGCAGCAGTTCGGCTTCGACAAGCCGGTCTGGGAACGCTTCACCGACATGGTCGTCGACTACGCGCAGTTCGATTTCGGCGACAGCTTCTTCCGTGATCGCCCGGTGATCGACCTGATGCTGGAGCGCCTGCCGGTCTCCATCTCGCTGGGGCTATGGACCACGCTGCTGGTCTATCTGGTCTCGATCCCGCTGGGTATCCGCAAGGCACTGGTGCATGGCTCGCGCTTCGACATCTGGACCTCCGGCGTCGTCATCGTCGGCTACGCCATTCCGGGCTTCCTGTTCGCGATCCTGTTGATCGTGGTGTTCGCCGGCGGCAGCTATCTGGACTGGTTCCCGCTCAGGGGGCTGACCTCGCCGGACTTCGAGGAGCTGTCCACCGCCGGCAAGATTCTGGATTACTTCCATCACATCGCCCTGCCCGTGCTGGCCTCCGCCATCGGCAGCTTCGCGACCCTGACGATGCTGACCAAGAACAGCTTCCTGGACGAGATCCACAAGCAATACGTCCTGACGGCACGCGCCAAGGGGGCCAGCGAGAACCGCATCCTCTACGGGCATGTCTTCCGCAACGCCATGCTGATCATCATCGCCGGGCTGCCCGCGGCGCTGGTAGGCATCTTCTTCACCGGCTCGCTGCTGATCGAGGTGATCTTCTCCCTCGACGGCCTGGGACTGCTCGGCTTCGAGGCTGTCCTGCAGCGCGATTACCCGCTGATCTTCGGCACCCTGTATCTCTATACCCTGATCGGTCTGATCCTGAAGCTGGTCTCTG
This sequence comes from Cobetia sp. 29-18-1, assembly GCF_029846405.1. Classification (NCBI taxonomy): domain Bacteria; kingdom Pseudomonadati; phylum Pseudomonadota; class Gammaproteobacteria; order Oceanospirillales; family Halomonadaceae; genus Cobetia; species Cobetia sp. 29-18-1. The sequence continues at coordinate 186,333 of NZ_JARWKS010000006.1, read as the reverse complement.
ATCTGATGTATGTGTGGATCGACCCGCGCATCGACTTCGCGACACGGGAGGCCTGACATGCGCCACGAGACAACGGTTCACGAAACGTCGGTTCATGAAACGTCGGTTCATGAAACAAAGCGTCACGAGACACCCGCTCACGACGTGAGCGACGAAAGCCAGCAGGCGCAGCAACGCCCGCGCGCCTCACGCCTGTCGCCCATCACCCGACGGCGCATGGCGGCCTTTCGTGACAACCGTCGCGCCTGGTGGTCGCTGCTGATCTTCGGCGTGCTGTTCGTGCTCTCGCTGGGGGCCGAGCTGATCGCCAATGACCGTCCGCTGCTGGTCGAGTATCAGGGCGAGACCTATCTGCCGATGCTGCACGAGTATCCGGAGACCACCTTCGGCGGCTTCCTGCCCACCGCCACCGACTATCGCGACCCCTATGTGATCGAGGCCATCGAGGCGCAGGGCTTCATGCTCAACACCTTGATTCCCTACTCCTACGACACCCTGGATCTGAATCTGGGCTCTCCGGCGCCGTCGGCCCCCAATGGCCGTCATTGGCTGGGCACCGATGATCAGGGCCGTGACGTGCTGGCGCGCGTCATCTATGGCTTCCGGCTGTCGGTGATCTTCGCGCTGGTACTGACGGCGGGCTCGCTGGTGCTGGGGGTGGTGATCGGTGGCGTGCAGGGCTACTTCGGCGGCAAGGTCGACCTGATCGGCCAGCGTCTGATCGAGGTGTGGTCCGGCCTGCCGGTGCTGTTCCTGTTGATCATTCTCGCCAGCATCGTCGAGCCGAACCTGTGGTGGCTGACCGGCATCATGTTGCTGTTCTCGTGGCTGGGCATCGTCGATATCGTGCGCGCCGAATTCCTGCGCGCTCGCAATCTGGAATACGTGCGTGCCGCCCGGGCCATGGGTCTGCCCTCGCGGCTGATCATGTGGCGTCATGTGCTGCCCAACGCGATGGTCGCCACCCTGACCTTCATCCCCTTCCTGTTCACCGGCGCCATCACCACCCTGACCGCGCTGGATTTTCTTGGCTTCGGCCTGCCAGCAGGCTCACCCTCGCTGGGCGAGCTGGTCGCCCAGGGCAAGAACAACCTGCAGGCACCGTGGCTGGGCATGACCGCCTTCCTTAGCCTCGGCATCATGCTGACGCTGTTGGTCTTCATCGGCGAAGGGCTGCGCGATGCCTTCGACCCACGTCATATCAGTGACCGGGAGCAGAACGCATGAGTCATCCCTCTTCACCTGCGGACAACACCGGCACCGCTGCCAGCGTGCTGAGACTCGACGATCTCTGCATCCGCTTCGGCCAGACACCCGTCGTCAGGCATCTTTCCCTTGAGGTCCGACGGGGGGAATGTCTGGCCATCGTCGGCGAGTCCGGGTCGGGCAAGTCCGTCAGCCTGTTGGCGAGTCTTGGCCTGCTGCCGGGGCATGCCCATGTCACCGGGCAGCGCGAATTCACGCGGCCTGACGGCAAGACGCTGGATCTCGCCGCCCTGACGCCACGCCAGTGGCAGCGGGTGCGCGGCGGCCAGATCGGTTTCGTGTTCCAGGAGCCGATGACCTCGCTCAACCCGCTGACGCGTGTCGGCGAACAGATCAGTGAAAGCCTGCGCCTCCAGCAGGGACTGCGCGGCAATGCCGCCCGCCAGCGCGTGCTGGAACTGCTCTGCCAGGTGCAGCTGCCGCGTCCCGAGGAGTTGATCGACGCCTGGCCACACCAGCTCTCCGGCGGGCAACGCCAACGCGTGATGATCGCCATGGCGATGGCCAATCAGCCACCGCTGTTGATCGCCGATGAGCCGACCACGGCGCTGGATGTCACCGTGCAGCAGGAGATACTCCAGCTGCTGGATCGCCTGCGCCGCGACCAGGGCATGGCGATGGTCCTGATCAGCCATGACCTCAATCTGGTGCGCCGTCATGCCGACCGCGTGATCGTGATGCGCGACGGGGAATGCATCGAGCAAGGGCGCGTCGACGAGGTATTCGATGCGCCACAGGCCGATTACACCCGCGAGCTGCTGGCCGCCGAACCCGAAGGCCTCGCCAGCGACTTGAGTGCCGAGGACGCCGCGACACCGGTTCTCGCCGCGCGCAAGCTGGAGGTGCGCTTCGCTCGCAGCAAGAAGCTGTTCCAGAAGCGCCCCGCGGACTTCGTCGCCGTTCATCCGCTGGATCTGACACTGGCCCGCGGCGAGACGCTCGGCGTGGTCGGGGAATCGGGGTCCGGCAAGACGACACTCGCCCTGGCGCTCTTGAAGCTGCAGGCCGCCAAGGGCGAGATCCACCTCGAGAACGAACGCATCGATACGCTGGATCGCAACACGCTGCGCCTGCGTCGCCGTCAGATGCAGATCGTCTTCCAGGATCCATACGGCTCGCTGTCGCCACGCATGCCGGTGGCGGACATCATCAGTGAAGGTCTGCGCTTTCATCATCCAACGCTCAGCGAAGACGAGGTTCGCCAGCGTGTGGCGCAGGTGCTGGAGGAAGTCGAACTGCCCTCGGTATGTGCCGATCGCTATCCCCACGAGTTCTCCGGCGGCCAACGTCAGCGGATTGCCTTGGCGCGCGCCCTGATCCTCGAGCCCAGACTGCTGGTGCTCGATGAGCCCACCTCGGCACTGGACCGCAGCGTGCAGAAACAGCTGATTGCCCTGCTGCGTGAACTCCAGACACGCCGAGGCCTGAGCTATCTGTTCATCAGTCATGACCTGGCGGTGGTACGCGCGCTATCCCATCGAGTGATGGTGTTGCGTGAAGGACGCCTGGTGGAGACGGGCACGACGGCAGAAGTGCTCGGCAATCCCCGCGAAGACTATACGCGCGCCCTGATACAGGCCGCGGGTCTGGCCTGACACGCTCTGCTCTGCCATAGCATGCCGATCGCCCTGCTCGGGTAGCCACAGATGATGAGCAGGGCATTGCCGCATTGCAGTCAGTGCACCCCTGCGTTGCAGGACGCACGTTTTGTCGATTGCAAATAATAAAGGTTCTCAATATGATCCAGTGAGATGCGGGCCGACCATCGAGAGACCGTGTAATGACTTCCCGCCCTCTCTCGAGCGGCCCCACGCACTGCCGTTCTGCGCGCACTGCATAACAACAGACCGATCAAGGGATCCACATGACTGCCTCTTTCCGTTTTGCCTCACGCAAGCCGCTGGCAGCTGCCATCGCATTGTCAGCCTCCATGTTCACCGGTGCCGCTCTGGCAGAGCATCATGGCGACGCCCATGACAAGGCGCTGACGGCCGACGCTGTCGTCGCCCAGTACGCCAACGTCGCGCATGCCACCTACAGCGATGCCCTGGCCAGTGCCAACGCCCTGCGCGCCGCCAATGCCGCGCTGATCGAATCTCCGTCCGAAGAAACGCTGGCCGCGGCACGTGCCGCCTGGAAGCAGGCGCGCGTGGCGTATCAGCAGAGCGAAGTGTTCCGCTTCGGCAATGCCATCGTCGATGACTGGGAAGGTCAGCTGAACGCCTGGCCGCTGGATGAAGGGCTGATCGATTACGTCGAAGGCGACGGCTATCAGGCCGAGCTGGGCAACCCGGGTGCCAGCGCCAACATCATCGCCAGCGACAGCGTGCAGATCGGTGCCGACAAGATCGACACCACCGAGATCACCCCGGAGCTGCTGGCGTCCCTCAACGAGCTGGGCGGTTTCGAGGCCAACGTGGCCAGCGGCTACCATGCCATCGAATTCCTGCTCTGGGGCCAGGACATGCACGGCTTTGAGGCCGGTGCCGGCGAGCGCCCGGCGACCGACTTCGCCAAGGGCGATGCCTGTACCGCCGACAACTGTGACCGTCGTGGCGCCTACCTGCTGGCCGCCAACGACCTGCTGATCAGCGACCTGGAATACATGGTCGGCCAGTGGGCACAGGGCGAGAAGGACAACTACCGCGCGGAACTGACTTCATTGCCGGCCGGTGAAGGCCTCGAGAAGATGCTGTTCGGCATGGGCTCCCTGTCACTGGGCGAGCTGGCCGGTGAGCGCATGAAGGTCGCGCTGGAAGCCAACTCCTATGAAGACGAGCACGACTGCTTCTCCGACAACACCCACTACTCGCACTTCTACAATGCCAAGGGCATCCAGAACGTCTACGAAGGCAAGTACGTGACCCTGGACGGTCGCACCTTCGAAGGCCCGTCACTGCATGCACTCGTCGCACAGAATGACCCGGAACTGGCCGAGAAGATGCACGAGGCGCTGGACACCACCATGGGCCAGCTGCAGGTGATGGTCGACACGGCAGAAGCCGACGGCGGCATGAAGTTTGACCAGATGATCGCCCCGGGCAATGCCGAAGGCGCCGAGATCATCAATGCCAGCATTCAGGATCTGGTCGCCCAGACCCGCCTGATCGAAGAGATCGCCGGCGATGTCGGCATCAGCGGCATGAAGGCCGATACCGCGGACCATGAGTTCTAAGCACACGCTCGAGATTGCCAGTCCATGGGGTGACGATTGATCCTCCCCATGCAGCGCAGCCCCACGCCCGAACCCGTCTACGCACAGGTTCGGGCGTTGATGCTTTTCGCGCCAGCATTTGATGCGCGTCTGCTGATTCTTTCAGGCTGCTGCGCAGCACCGGAAGAACCTGCAGCCTGACCGCGCAAGCCAGGACCTACATTGATGCCACACGTCGTCCCGAAACACCCCACACTCCACGCGTTGTCTCTCGCCATCACGCTTGCCGCCCTGCCGCTGGGCGTAGCACAGGCCGCCCAGCCAGCGCTGACCGTGAGCGCGTATCTGGCCGAACTGCCATTGCAGGTCACCGACAGAAGCGGTGGCGACGGCAGCGTGCCCAAGCACGACACCAACGCCTACTCCCTGCCGGCCAAGAACCTGAGCTTCGATCAGCGCCTGTCCTTCAGTGTCGGCAACAGCTTCTTCAAGAGCCCCTGGGTGATCGCGCCCGCCAGCACCACCGCGCGCGATGGCCTCGGCCCGCTGTTCAACACCAACGCCTGCCAGAACTGCCACGTCAAGGATGGCCGCGGCAGCCTGCCGGCCGAGGGCGATCCCTCGGTGGGCCTTTTCCTGCGCCTGGGTCTGCCGGACAGCCACGAGGACAGCTGGAGCGATGAGGAGCGAGAATTCCGGCGTATCGCCGGGGTGATGCCGCATCCTGTCTATGGCACCCAGCTGCAGAATGCCGCCGTGCCCGGCATCGAGCGCGAAGGCCGCATGCAGGTGGATTACGAGGATGTGACGGTGACTCTGGCGGACGGGGAAGTCATCGCGTTGCGCAAGCCGCGCTATTCCATCGTCGAACCCGGCTTCGGTGACCCGGGCGCCATCGCGCTCTCCCCACGTCTCGCCCCCGGCATGGTGGGGCTGGGGCTGCTCGAGGCGGTCAGCGACGAGAACTTGCTCGAGTGGGCCGACCCGCAGGATGCGGATGGCGACGGCATCAGCGGGCGCGCCAATACTGTCTGGTCACTCGCCGAGCAACGCGAGGTCATGGGCCGTTTCGGCTGGAAGGCCGGTCAGCCCGATGTGCGACAGCAGAGCGCCAAGGCCTTCGCCGGTGACATGGGGCTGACCTCCCATCTGGTCAGCTCCACCGACTGCACCCCGCTCCAGAAGTGCAAGACATTGCCCGATGGGGGGGAGATCGAGGTCGACGACAACGTGATGGACAACGTGGCCTTCTACTCGCGCAATCTGGCCGTGCCCACCCGACGTGATATCGATGACCCGACGGTGCGCCAAGGCGAGCAACTGTTCCGCGAGCTTGAATGCGCCAGCTGCCACCGTCCTCGCCTGACCACCCAGTCCGGCGGCGTGGCGGAACAACTGGCCGAGCAGACGATCTGGCCCTACAGCGACATGCTGCTGCATGACATGGGCGAAGGACTGGCGGATGATCGCCGCGAATTCGAGGCCAGCGGCCAGGAATGGCGCACGCCGCCCTTGTGGGGCATCGGCCTGGCCCAGACGGTCAACCCTGCCACGGGCTTCTTGCATGATGGCCGTGCACGCACCCTGCTCGAGGCCGTGCTCTGGCATGGCGGCGAAGCCCAGCCAAGCCGCGATGCCGTCGTGGCCCTGCCGACTGACCAGCGTGAAGCCCTGTTGCGCTTCCTCGAGACTCTCTGACAAGGAATACCCGTTCATGCCCCGCGCCACCTTCACCCCAGCTGCAACCCCGATGAAACCTGCCCTGCGCAAGACCTCGCCCCTGGCCCTGATGGCCTGTGGCATGACACTGCTGGGCGCCGCGCTATTGCCTACGAGCACACTGGCGGCGACGGACTCTTCTGCTGCCAACACAGACGCCGCCACAGACACCAACAGCGCAGCGGCCGTCAGCCAGTTTGCCGCTGACACGCTGAGCGAGGCGCACCAGCTACTTGCCAGCCGCCTGCAACAGCTCGCGCAGCATACTCAGGCGTTCTGCTCCGCCGAGGGTGACGTCAGCCTCGACACCCTCAAGCAGGACTGGCGCAGCGCCATGCTGGGGCTGAATCAGGTCAACTGGGTGGAAATGGGCCCGATCCTGCAGAACTCGCGTCAGTGGCAGCTGTATTTCTGGCCGGACAAGAAGGATCTGGTCGCGCGCAAGACCCGCGCCCTGCTCGCCGGTGATGTCCCGATCACGGTCGAGAGTCTGGCGGAGCAATCCATCGTCATGCAGGGGCTGGGCAGCGTGGAGTATCAGCTGTTCGATGCCCGCTATGCCGACTCGCCCCTGACGGCCGACTCGCGCCGCTGCGAGTTGATGACGGCCAACACCGCCTACGCCGCCAATACCGGCAAGACGCTGCGTGATGAGTGGCAGCAGTTCGCACCGCAACTGGCCGAAGGCACTGGCGCCTTCAGCGATTCTCGTGACGCCGTGCTGTCTCTGGTTCGCGCGCTGACCGTGCAGCTGGAAGCCATCAAGGACCGCAAACTGCGCCGGCCGATCGGCCTCGACAACGGCGGCACGGCCAACCCCTATGCGGCTGAGTCCTGGCGCGGCGGCATGGGGCTTGCCAACATCGCGGCGACCCTGGCGATGATGGAACGCCTCTGGCTCGGCAATGACGAGGCCGCTGGCATTCAAGGCTACCTGAATGGCCAGGTCGACCCGCGCATGGTGGCCTCCACCACCAGCGATTTCGTCGATGCCCGCCAGGCCTTCGCCGCCCTGCCGGATGACCTCGCCGGCATACTGCGCGATGACCCGCGCAATGGTGAGCTGCAGCAGGCCATGATCCATGTCGAGACCCTGCAGGCCGGTTTTGCCGACACGCTCAACCCGGCGCTTGGCCTGTCACTGGGCTTCAACAGCACCGATGGCGACTGATCAGGGCGGGGAATTGTGAATGGCAGTGGCGAATGGTGAATTGAGAGCGGCGAATGACAACTGACAAGGGGCCAGGCGAGATGCCTCACGGCATGACAGACACACACGCAGCCGACGCCCGCCAGCGACGTCAGCTGCTCAAGGCGTTGGCCTGCACGCCCCTGATGGGCATGCCCGGCGGCATGGCCGTGGCGGGCGGCAACAACGCCGCCAGTGCCCAGGGGCGCGAGCCACTCGGTGTGGCCATCTCGGCATGTGACGATGACACAGGGCAGCACTTTGCCAGCTGCACCAGTTATCAGGGAGTGGAGCGCTGGCGCCAGCCGATACGCCAGCGCGCCCACGGCGCCACCCGACATCCTCACAAGCCGTGGGCGCTGATCTTCTCACGGCGTCCGGGGACGGAAATCAATGTCTTCGACCTCGATAGCGGTGAGCGGATCGCACGCATCGAAGCCGCACCGGGCCGCCACTTCTATGGGCATGGCGTATTCAGCCCGGATGGCGGCCTGCTCTACACCACCGAGAATGCCATCGCGCCCGGAGAAGGCCGCATCGGCATCTACGACGTGAATCGCGACTTCGCGCGGATCGGCGAGTTCGCCAGTGGCGGGATCGGCCCGCATGAAATTCGCCTGCATCCGGATGGCCAGCAGCTGATTATCGCCAATGGCGGGATCCTGACGCGGCCTGACACCGGTCGGGTCAAGCTCAACCTGGACAGCATGCAGTCGAATCTGACCTTGCTCGACCGTGTCTCGGGTGAGGTACGATGGCAAGGCGAGCCCTCCCATCACCAGCTGTCATTGCGCCACCTGGACGTCAGCCGTGAGGGCACCATCGTCGCGGGCTATCAGTACCAGGGCCCCGCGGCGGACCACCGCCCGCTGGTGGTGATGAAGCATCCCGGCAGTGACCGCTTGCAGGAACTGCCGTTGCCGCGGGAATACGTCCCACAATTCAAGCAGTACATCGCCAGCATCGCCGTCTCCCCCGATGGGCGACTGGCCGTGGCGACCGCCCCGCGCGGCAATCTGATCACGCTCTGGAATCTCGCGACGGGAGAGCTGGACACGACTCTGGACTTTGCTGACTGTGCAGGCGTTCTGGCCGTGCCGGCCACGCAGCAGACGCCGGCAGGCTTCGTGGTCAGCAATGGTCGTGGCGAGTGGCTGCTGATCGATGAGGAGGGGCTGCCGGCGCTTGGCCCGGTGCGGCTGGCGAATACCCACTGGGACAATCACCTGGCGCTGATGTAGCAAGCGGTAACCATGCCCCAAACGCGCATGTCTCAAGATGACAATGCCTCAGGAACGACAAGGCCTCGCAGGTAGCTGCCTGCGAGGCCTTGTCGTTGATAGATTGCCATGCTCTCACGAGCATCAGCACTCAAAAGCAGCCAGCTGCCTCAGAAGTGATAGGTCAGACTCCCGATGATGCTGCGAGACTCTCCGTAATAGCACCAATAACTGCAACTGGCGACATACTCCTTGTCGGTGAGATTGCTGACATTGACCTGCGCACTCAACTCGCGAGTGAAGTCATAGCCGACCATCGCATCGAACAGCAGATAGTCGGACACGGTGGCATCGCCATCCACTGATTCGCCGACATAACGGGCACCCGCCCCCAGACGCAGCCCCTCCAGGGCACCACGCTCGAAGGCGTAATCCAGCCAGCTGGAGGCCTGATGGCGCGGTATCAGCGGGGCACGCACATCGTTTTCCAAGCGTGCATCGGTATAAGTATACGCTGAAGTCAGTTTGAGATGGTCCGTCAGATAACCGACCATCTCCAGCTCGAAGCCACGCGACTGGCGTTCCCCTTCCTGAACCTGAAAACCTCCGGTGGTGACAAGAGTATTGTCCTCGGTGAGTTCAAAGACGGCAGCCGTAAGATACCCATCCCAGCCCGCAGGCTGGTACTTGGCGCCCAGCTCCCACTGACGACCTTCGCGAGGCTCATAGAGCGAACCGCGATCATCGGTCGCGCTGATCGGCTCGAAGGATTCGGTATAGCTCAGATAAGGGTTGAGGCCGAAGTCACTCAGGTACATCACCCCGCCCGACCAGCTGATCTCGTCATCATCGGAGCGCTCACGAGACCCCGTCGTCTGATTGACGTTCTCGGTCTCGGCCTGGTCGTAGCGCACCCCCGCCAGCAGTACCCACTTGTCGTCGATGCGCAGCTGATCCTGCACGTAGAGACCGATCTGCTCCTTGTCGATATCGCGCCGCGTGATCTGTTCATCGCTCAATGCGGTGTAATTGCCGTATTGCGGATCAAACAGATCGATCGGGTCGCCGAAGGCATAGTCATCCGCTTCCTTGCCCGACAGGCTCAGATTCTGATAATCCACGCCCAGCAGCAAGGTGTTCTCGGTGCGCTCGCCATACCATTTGCCGATGGCCCGGTTGTCGACGGTATAGCTGTCGATGGTGCCCTCGCGGTACAGAAGCCCCCGCTGACCTTCGCGCGCCGAGGACTGATAGAGGATGTAGCTGCTGATCAGGTCGAGATCCAGCTGGCTATAGCGGAAATCCTGCTCCAGCGCCCAGGTGTCGTTCACTTGATGGCGCAACTCATAGCCCAGGGATGTCTGGGTACGCTCATCCTTGTCATACCCCGGTTCACTGTAATTGGTCTGCGGGTCCACCTTGCCGAACGGCGTATCATCATTGGTGCCATAGGCCAGCTTGAAAGCGTTGGTAGGTACGCCATCATCCTTCTGGAGGCTGGCGAGTAGCGTCAGCTGGGTCGCATCCGAAATGTCCCAGGTCAGGCTCGGTGCGAAGTAGTAGCGCTCGTTCTCAGTATGATCCAGATCCCCATCACGTTCGCGATACAGCCCTACCAGACGATAGCGCACATCCCCGTACTCGCTCAGATAACCACTAGTATCGAGCCCCGTCTGGCGAAGACCGCGATTGCCGATCTGCAGCTGCAGTTCCGTCTGGGGCTCATCGGTCGGGCGCTTGCTGATGGCATTGATCAGACCGCCAGGAGGCGCCTCCCCATAGAGGATGGAGGAAGGCCCCTTGAACAGATCGACCCGCTCCAGGCCCCAGGTCTCCGGCAACCACTGATAGAACCCTTCACGGTAGATGCGCAGGCCATCCTGATAGGTGGATTGATCAAAGCCACGCACCTTGAACCAGTCGGTATTGTTATCGGATCCATAATGGCCAGACAGGACGCCGGCACGGTAGCGGAAGGTTTCATCGAGCTGCTGGACGTTACGCGTGTCGAGCTCTTCGCGATTGACCGTCGAGACCGGACGCGGCGTCTCCACCAGCGGCGCATCGACTTTCAGTGCCGTTCCGACCACGACCATGGTGTCATCGGTCTCGGCGGCCAGCACGATGGCGGACTGTGACAGGAGCCATGCCGCGATGCAGAGCCGTATGGTGTGAGACAGTGGGGCTTGTGACAGAGCGGCATATGAATACGGTGCAGGTGCCGGCCGGGCAGCTGCCTGTCGTGATGATAGGTATCTTGGCATGTCGTGTTCCCTTGTAACGATCGTTTATGGTCAATCTCCCCTTCCGTCTCGTGGCGTCTCTCACTGGCACGCTCATATCCAATGCGGAATGGAATTAGGATGATTCGTATTCAACAAATGTAATTTGCGGTGACACACCGTTCTGCATGCACCTGCATGCAATCCCGAGAATGGCGCGTCTTACCGACTGCAACACCCCGAAGGCGATTCACTCTGCAGCCGGACATCATCCCTGACACATCACATGAGACCGTCTCCTGGGCTCACGTCCTGGCGTTGCGACTTCTTGCGCCTGCTACCTGCATCGCGTCTTCCATCTTCGTCCATGTTCTTCTGCCCAGCGCTCAGACGATGCCCAGCCCGTGTGACGTCTTGCAGGGCATCGGCAGGTATGCGCTTTCGTCTTCCCGGTCACGCTTCATCCAGGCGCGCCACAGCGTCCCGACTGATACGATCACGCTGGGCACCCGACAACTCCTGCAACTTGCCGGCGCGCATCTCGAACAATCTATCCGCTTGCCCGAAATAATGATCATCGTGACTGATGGCGAAGACCGTCTTGCCCATCTCGCGCAGACGCGGCAGCAGATCACGATAGAAGATGCGGCGGAATTGCGGGTCCTGATCTGCCGCCCATTCATCCAACAACACGATGTCGCGACGCTCTGCCACTGCCATCAACAGCGCAAGTCGCTTGCGCTGCCCTTGAGACAGCTCGGTATTGATCACACGGTTTTCCTCAAGCACCAGCTTCTCGCGCATCTGCAGGTAGTCGACCCACTGCGCGATCAATGCCGGGTCTGCCGGCCCACCGGTCGGACCCAGCAGGCGATCGAACTGATGGAAATCAGTGAAGACCGCCGAGAACTGCTGACGCCATGCTTCCCGCTCGTCTTCGCCTGTCGGGTGCCCGTCCCGCAAGAGCGTGCCTGAGCTTGGCCGATAGAGGCCGGTCAGAAGCTTGGCCAGGGTCGACTTGCCACTGCCATTGCCACCGATCAGGAAGACCAGCTCTCCGCGCCTGAGGGTAAGATCCAGCGGACCGACGCAGAAGGCCTGCGTGTCATTGTTCGCAATGTCCTGTCCCATATTCTCGCGGCCGGCGTAGCGAAAGCAGACACCCTGTAGACTCAGGGTCTGCCAGTCAGACTCGGCCGAAGTGTCTGCGGTTGAATCATGTCCGCGCGGCTCAGGATGTCGAGGAGACGCGAAATCGGCGTTGACCGGTGCCAATGCCAACTTGCGCAGCTTGGCAAAGGCCACATCAGCCCCCAGCAAGGTGGGCAATGCCCCCACGGCCTGGATCAAGGGCGTGCGCAGAAACAGCAGAGTCAAGGAAAAGGTCGCGGCGACTTCACCACTGGCCCATCCCAGGCCATTGGCCAGATAGAAGACAATACCGATGGCGCCCAGCATCATGATGTTGGAGAAGTTGACGGCGCTCAGGTGGTAGGTGTCCGCGCGCACGACGTGATGGCGATACTCACAGGCATTGACACTGTAGCTGGTGTCGAAATAGTCACGCGCACGTGGACGATTGAGCGCCAGCTCCTTGCGCCCGTCGATGACAGCCTCATAGTCGGCATAAAGGCGACTCTCCACTTCACGCACCTCGGCCAGGTGGCGATAGACTCGCGTGACCATCCAGCTGCCCCCCATAATGGTCAAGGTCACCCAGATGGCGGTGATCAACATCATGCCGAGAGACAACCAGCCAAGATAGAACACGGCTCCCAGGGTCAGCACGATGCCTTGTACCAGTTCTGGCAGGCGCACGAACGCCAGGGTGATGTTGCGGATGTCACTCGAAAGACTCGCCAGCAGGTTGGCGCTGCCGAGCTGCTCGAGCCGCTCGATATCAGTATCGAGGATCTGCTTGACCAAACGCCCGCGCAGTCCATGCACGAAATGATGCCCCAGCGTCGTCAATGCCAACTGTGCACCCAGCGTGATCGCAAGCAACAGCAGAATCAGCCCAAGAAACTCCGGAAGCACCCCGACATGGGCCGCAAGCCCCTCGTCCAGGGGGACGGTGGCAGAATGCGCGATGAGTCGCTGGTTGATATAGGCAATGACACCGATGCCTAGCCCTGCACTGACAAGGCTCAGAAAGATCACACCAAGAAAGGACCAGCGATATTGGGCAAGAACCACTTTCAGTAACGTCACACCTGCTCCCGGACATCATGGCAATCAGACCGCCACCAAAAGGCGGCGACGCAGGTCATGTGACTGCGCCGAAAGAGGATCTTACGGCGCGCATACTTTAATGCAAGAAATAATGAGAAATATTATCACTACGGAATAACGACTATAGATGCCGTCGCGCGCCCCCCCCCCCCTCTTCTTGCACCACTCCCCGATAGGAGCACCCCCGCTCATGGGCCACTCATGTGGCCGCAAGTCTCACCACAGCGTCATCTGACGATCCAGCAGGCGATCGAAATCATCGTCGACGAACGGCAGGATGCCATCGGCGACGGGCTTGAGCTGACGACTCAGGTAGTGCTCGACATCAATGGGCGAGCGCAGATATTCGACAGGTTCCGGGCCGGAGGTGGTCATCACATAGCGAATCCAGCCGCCGCGCTGATAGCGTAACGGCAGGCCCCGCCGGCGGTTCTCGTCATCCGCCAGACGCGCCGCACGGACATGGGGCGGCACGTTGCGCTGATAATCGTCGAGCTTGCGCCGCAGTCGCTTGCGGTAGATCAAGGTCTCGACATCCGTGGCGTCCGCCGCGCCATGGGCATGGCGTTGCAGGTAATCCTGCACATAGGCTTTCAGGTACTCCTGATAGGGGCTGCCTTTGAAGATGCGGCGATAGAGTCCCTGCTGGAAGGTCTTGGCCAGCGGCGTCCAGTCGGAACGCACCGACTCCAACCCCTTGAACACCAGTTCCGTCTGGCCGCTGCAGCCTGTCTGTTGCAGTCCGGCGTAGCGTTTCTTGCTGCCCTCTTCGGCCCCGCGAATGGTCGGCATCACGAAGCGCCGATAGTGGGTCTCGAACTGCAGCTCCAACGCGCTGTCGAGATCGAGACTGTCCTTGAGATGCCGTCGCCACCAGTCGGTGACATGGGCCGCCAGCTCACGGCCGATCCGACTGGCCTCGGCTTCGTCATGCGCAGCGCCCAGCCACACGAAGGTGGAGTCGGTATCGCCATAGATGACGCGGTAGCCCTGCGCCTCGATCAACTCCACCGTCTGCTGGATGATCTGATGGCCACGCCGCGTGATCGAGGACGCCAGCCGAGGATCGAAGAAACGACAGCCGCGTGACCCCAGCACGCCGTAGAAGGCATTCATGATGATCTTGAGCGCCTGGGTCAGCGGGGCGTCACCCGCCGCGCGGGCGGCGTCACGTGCTTGCCAGATCTCGGCGACGATGCCCGGCAGACAGTGTCGGTCACGCGAGAACCGCGCGCCGAGAAAGCCGGGCACACCGGTCTCAGAGGCGTCATCCGAGCCGTTCTCCGACCCACGCAGCCCTTCGACCAGGCCCAGCGGGTCGATCAGGAAAGTGCGGATGATGGAGGGATACAGACTCTTGAAATCCAGCACCAGCACCGAGTCATAAAGCCCGGGCTGGGAATCCATCACGAAGCCACCGGGGCTGTCCTCCCCCACCACGTCTCCCAGATTGGGCGCGACCTTGCCCAGCCGGTGCAATCTTGGCAGATATAGGTGCGTGAAGGCCGCCACCGAACCACCGCTGCGATCTGCCTCGAGCCCCGTGGCAGCGGCCCGCGCGAGCAGAAACTCCATCAGTCGCGTCTTCGCGAAGATGCGCGTGACCAGCTCGCAATCCTTGAGGTTGTAGCGCGCCAGGGAAGGCTTGTCCTCGGCGAACATGCGCAGAATCTCGTCCAGCCGGCCGTAGGGGTCATCGATGGCCTTGCCTTCCTGCAACAGCTCACGCGAGACATTCTCGAGACTGAACGACTCGAAATGCCAGAAGGCCGACTTGAGCGCCTCGATGCCATCTACCACCCAGCGCCCGGCGATCCCGGCAAAGAAGTGCTCGGCCTGGCGAGAATGAGAGCGCCACTGCATCACGCTGGCGTCACGCCCCAGTCGCAGTGGCAGGCCTTCGGCCTCTGACAGCCGCACCAGCATGCGCAGATCGAACTGGATGATGTTCCAGCCGATGATGATATCCGGATCATGCCTTGCGACCCAGTCCAGCAGGCATTGCAGCAAATCACGTCGGCTATCGCGGTACTCAAGCGAGAAATCGCGACTGGCGTTCTCCTCGCCATTGGGGGGCCCCAGCATGTAGACCTGACGCTGTCCGCAGCCCTCGAGGGCGATGGAATACAGATTGCCCCGCGCATCGGTCTCGATATCCAGCGATGCCCAGCGCAGCGGTGGCCGATAGCCCTCCAGCGGTGTCAGGCGCGCATTCTTCATGCTGCCATCAGACTGGCGCTCGCCGCGCGCCGTGACGCCTGCCGTGATGAAACGCTCCATCAGGTAGCGGTCCGTCGGACGAACATCCGCTTCGTAGACATCGACGCCAATCGCCTTCAAACGACGCGCCAGCTGGCCCAGGGTGCGATATTCACGACAGTAGAGCCCCACCACCGGGCGATGGTGGAAGTCTTCCAGTGCCAGCGGTCGCAGCTCGGCGCCGGCCTCAAAGCTCACCAGTGTCTGAGCCAGTACCTGCTGTTCGACGGGCAGGAAAGCGACGACTTCCTGGGGTGCACATTCGACACGTACGGCGCCTTCGTCGGTGCGAATCCAGAAGCTGATCACCACCCCCTCGGGCGTGTCCCGCCAATGACGGGTCAGCACGAAGCCATGAAGTTCAACAGGAGCGTGGCGGGACTCTTCGGATGCGGCCTCTGGCACTGCATTACCTTTACGTTGAATATACGAATGCCGGGCAGGATGAGAGCAAGACGCGTCTGCATCCTCATACGATAATATGAATTCTGTATCGTACAACATCCGGCGTGAAGCCTGAGCTTGACGACGGAAATACCGTGCCTTCCCGGCGACAGGATGGATGTCTGCGGCAAGGAATGCCTCTCCCGAGATAGCGGCACCCCACAAGGAGCCTGCGTCATGCAACGCTTTGAGATGATTCAAACCCTGCTGGGCCAGATGCTGGGCCAGATCGACGACATCATCTTGCTTGCAGATGATCAGCGCCATATCACCTACCTGAATGACAGCGCGGTGAAGGCATTCGGCTACCCGCGTGAAGCGTTGATCGGCAAGCAGACACGTATGCTGTATGCCTCCAGCGATGAGTTCGAGCGCCAGGGGCAGAGGCGCTTTCGTGTCGATGCCCAGCCCGCCAAGGAAGGCCGGGTCATCCGCTACCGTCGCCAGGATGGCACCTACTTCTATGGTGAGACGCTCGGCGGCCCCATCAAGGACCCCACCAGCGACAACATCTTCATGTTCGGGCTGATCCGCGATGTCTCACGCCGCGTGACGGCGGAACATACCCTGCACAGCCTGCATGCCATCACCTCATCACGTGAACTCAACTTCAATGAGCGCATCGATGAGCTGCTGAAACTGGGCTGCGCCCATTTCGGCCTGCCGATCGGTATCTTCAGCCGCATCCAGGACAGCGAATACGTCGTCCAGCGCGCCTGTCACCCGGAAGACCTGCTGGAACCGGGACTGAGCTTCTCGCTCAGCGATACCTATTGCGATCACGTCTACAGGGCCGACTGCGTTCAGGCCTTCCATCATGTGGCCAGCAGTGAGATCCGCAATCATCCCTGCTATGCCAACTTCAACCTGGAAGCCTACATCGGGGCGCCGGTGATCGTGGATGGTGAGCGCTACGGCACCTTCAACTTCTCAAGCCCTGACCCGGTGCCGCCCTTCACCGCTCAGGACATCGAGCTGGTGCGTCTCATCGCCCTGTGGGCCGGCCACGAAGTCGCGCGTGCCAATGACATCAATGCCCTGAAGGAAGCGCATCAGGCGCTCGAGAAGATCGCGATCACTGACCCGCTGACCGGCCTCTACAATCGCCGTCATGCCCAGCAGGTACTGGATGACAGCATCGCGGCACTGGCCACCGCCGAGGTTGACCACCCCCTGTGCGTGGCACTGCTGGATTTCGACCATTTCAAGAAGATCAACGACAATCATGGCCATGACGCCGGTGATCTTGCCTTGCAACACTTGAGCATGCTCGCCGAGGAGATTCTGCTGCCCGGCGACACCCTCGCCAGATGGGGTGGCGAGGAATTCCTGGCAATTCTGCCTAACTCGCTGCTCAGTGACTCGGCCACGCGCATCAACCTGCTGCGACAACGCATGAAGGACAGTGTCGTGGAATACGCTGGCCAACGTCTGCCCCTGTCATTGAGCATCGGGATGACCTGCCTGGAACCCGATGACAGCGCCACGCGTGAGCAGTTGATCGCACGCGCCGATGAAGCCATGTACGCGGCCAAGGAAGAAGGACGCAACTGCCTCAGGATGCTGTAACGCAATGATGCGTGAATTGCTCCGTCCTGCCTGTCCTGATCAGGAGCGCCAAGCAGGACGGAGCCCTATCACCAAAGCCCGCTCGCCAAAGCTCTCTCGCCGAAGCCCTCTCGTCGAAGCCCTCGCATCACGCCATCGCCCCTCTCGCACTCAGGTAGCGAACACGCTAAGGTCAGGCCCATCCCCTTCTGCCGAGCCACCCGACGTCGTCGTTGCCTATCCTCATGC
Source organism: Cobetia sp. 29-18-1 (assembly GCF_029846405.1). NCBI lineage: Bacteria > Pseudomonadati > Pseudomonadota > Gammaproteobacteria > Oceanospirillales > Halomonadaceae > Cobetia > Cobetia sp. 29-18-1. The sequence continues at coordinate 168,831 of NZ_JARWKS010000006.1, read as the reverse complement.
CTTCACACGATTCCAGCGCTACGCCGCCCGATGCGTCCTATGCCTTCGGCCTTCCGGAAGACGGCGTGTTGCTTGACCAGCCCACCAGCATCGCGCCCTTGACCGCCACCCTTGCCTCGCCTGCCCCCGCTGACCGTCATCAACTCGGCATCTTCCTGCTGCCGGGCTTCGCGATGGTCGCGCTGTTCTCGATGATCGAGCCGCTGCGCATCGCCAATCGACTGCGCGGAACACGCCTGTATCAGTGGACACTCGCAAGCCAGGATGGCGCGTCGGTCAAGGCCTCCAACGGCATGGTGCTGCCGGTGGATACCGCACGTGATGACCTCGCCGCAGTGGACACGCTGGTGGTGTGCACCAGCTTTGCCCCGGAAGCCTATCTGGAAGACCGCACCTTGCGCTGGCTGCAGGAGCGCTCCCATAGCGGCTGCCAGCTCGGCGGCGTGGACACCGGCTGCTTCGTGCTGGCGCGTGCCGGCCTGCTCACCGGCAAGACAGTGACGCTGCACTGGGAAAGCCTGCCGGAATTCAGCCAGCGCTTCGATGAGGTGGACGCCGTGGAGTCACTGTATGAAATCAGTGACGATGGCTTCTTCTGCGCCGGCGGCAGCGCCCCGCTGGACATGAGCCTGGAGCTGATTCGGCGCCAGCATGGCCAGACACTCTATCAGGCGGTACGCGAACAGCTGATTCTCGATCAAGGGCGCCTGCCGGCCAGCCGCCAGCGCGGCATCAGTCAGCAGACGGCTGATCTGGCCGACCCGCTGCTCAGGCGTGCGATCACGCGCATGGAGAACACCCTGGAGGCCCCGCTCAGCATCGAGGCACTCGCCGAGGAACTCGGCCTCTCATGGCGCCAGCTGGAGCGCCGCTTCCAGCAAGGGCTCGGCTGCACGCCTCGCGCCTATCATGGGGAGCGTCGCCTGCTGCATGCACGCAGCCTGCTTCACGATACCCGCCATGGCGTCACCGATATCGCCCTGGCCTGCGGTTTCACCTCGCATTCGAGTTTCACCCGCGCCTTTCGCCGTCGCTTCGGCATTACCCCGACCCAGGCACGCCGCCAGCCACCACGCCCTCTGATGTGATCCACGCCCGATACCCGCAACGCGATGTCGAATTGGGCACAGTCGGTGTCGAATTGGGCACAGTAGCGAGCGCCGTGGGCTGCCATTCTGTCGGGGAATCGCTCACCTGACAGAAGGAAGGACTCTCCATGGCGCTCCCGATCACACCCGATTACGACAGCTGGCCAATTGACGAGACTCTCGTGAAGGTCGTTCACGAAGCACGCTATCTGAGCGTGACCTGGAGCGATGGCCGCGTCAGCCGTTTTCATAGTGTCTGGTTGCGCGAGAACGCCGCGGACGATACCACCGTCAATCCGGCGACGCGCGAACGCATTCTGGACCTCTCCCAGATTCCCGCCTGGCCGGAAATCACCGAGGCCAGCATCGATGAGGACGGCGCACTCAGCGTACTGTTCACGCCCGAAGACCGCCGCCTGCGCTTCCACCCGGGCTTCCTGCGCGCCAATGACTATGACAACCAGGACGCGCTGCCGCCGGAGCTGCCACCGCTGACGCTATGGCACGGTGAGCAGCTGGATCAGCCGCCGACCATCGATGCCGCCCGCCTGGCCGAGGCCGACCATGGCAGCGCGCAGGAGGCGGAGATTCTGTATCCGACCCTGCACGAACTGCTCGGCAAGGGACTGGTGCGCCTGCGCAACCTGCCGACGGAAGAAGGCGCCATCGAAAAGGTCGCCGAGCGCATCGGCTCGATCCGCACCACCAACTTCGGCCACCTCTTCAATGTCCGCGCGATCCAGAACCCGGATTCCAACGCCTATACCTCCATCGCCTTGCCGCCGCATGTGGATTTGCCGACCCGGGAATATCAGCCGGGCCTGCAGTGCCTCTACTGTCTCGAGAACACCGTGGAAGGCGGCATGGCGGTGATGATGGACGGCTTCGCCATCGCGGCGGCGCTGAAGGAAGAACACCCCGAGGCCTACGCGACACTCACCACGGTGCACTGGCGCTACGCCAATACCTCTCGCAATACCGATCATGTCTGGTATTCGCCGATGATCGTGCTGGGTCAGGCAGGAGAACTGCTGGAGGTACGGATCGCCGACTTCCTGCGCGGGCCGATGATGGCGCCGTTCGAGCAGACCGAAACCGCCTATGAGGCACTGATGACGCTGCAGCGCATGTTGCGTGAGCCGCGCTTCGCCATGCGTTTCACCTACGCCCCCGGCGACATGGTCATCTTCGACAATCGTCGCCTGCTGCACGCCCGCGATGCCTTCGAGGGCGACAGCGGCAGCCGCTGGTTGCAGGGCTGCTATCTGGAGCGTGACGAGGTGCGCTCTCGCTATCGCATGCTCAAGCGTGCCGAACGCGCCGAGCGGGTCGAGGAAGCCACCCAGACGGTGTGATTCGGCACGGCGTGCCTCTGCTCGCGCATTGGCTCACACATCAGCTCACGCCGATGGCCGGCATGAGAATGAGAACGTGCGGGGAATCAGGGCGTGCGTGGCGTGATGACGAGCGTGAAGCCGGGGTCCAGCGGGATCAGGGGCGGCAGACAACGCACCTCATGACCGGGCAACTGGCGGGCAAGACATCGGGTCAGCGTCGCAGGTTCAAAGGCGCTGACCCATGCCGGCATGTCAGGTTTCTCGCCCCGCCAGTGGACGGCATGCATGCCCCATTCCGGCTCCAGCATGTGACGTGACAGGGTCTGCCAGGCCAGTTGATGACGACCGCTGCCCGACACGATGCGTGTGGACAACGGCAGACGTTCGACATCAAAGGCATCGATCACGATTCGCAGGCGTGGATGACGAAGAATCGCCTTGACGAGTCTCGCGAGTTGCTCGCCCTGCTGCCAGTTGGCACTGATGCGACAGCTGATCGCCACGCAGGATGCCGGCGTCTCTGCCAGCACATCGAGAATGTCGCCGTGCACCACCTCGTCAAGCTGAGGCCAGTGCCGCCGCGCCTCCTCCACCATGTACTGGGAATATTCCACGAATCGCACGTCATGTTGACGTGACAGGATCGCGGCGACCTCGGCAAAGCCTGCCATCAGCACTGGCTGGCCCTGATCGTCGGGCAACAACCGCGCCAGGCGCCGGGCAATGCGCTCTAGTGGATAGCCCTCACGATAGATGGCGTTCCAGTCGACGCTACCTGAATAGAGATCCTCATCGCGTGAGACTGCCAAGGTGTCACCTGCAAGCGTGGCCATGAAAGGGTCGCCGTCGTAACAGAGGCCGGCTCTGGCATTGCACGCCGGTCAGGCACGCCATGTTGTTTGCGGCTGGCCGTGTACGTCACTTCCGATGCCTGATGCTGGCCCTGGCCTCAATGTTGATGCTCTGCATCATGTGATGAGTGAGGATGATCCTCAGCCCGGCCACTGTCCTTCGACTCATGATTCTCTTTCGGCTCATGACTGCCCTCCGGCTCATGGCTGTCTTGTAAATCAGCAGGCCCATCAGCTTCCCTAGCGTGATGTGGTTGGCGGGTGTCATCGTCATGATGCGATGACGGTGATTGTGCAGTCTCCCCTCCGCCATGTTGATGACCATCACTTGCTGCCACAAGAGCCGTATAACGAGCAGCACTCATGTCCGGTAGCTCTTGCATGAAAGCGACCATCTGCCAGATATATTCATCCTGCATGCTCTTGCCCCATGCCGGCATTCCGCTGGCTTTTATCCCATGCTTGATGACCCAGAAGCGCTCTTCAGGCTCACCATGCATATCCGAAGATACAAAATTCGGTGGACTGGGGTAAAGCCCCTTGCTGAGCTCTGTCTCTTGCATGCCTGGCGCGAGATGGCAGGAGGCACACATCGATGCATAATTGCCGGCCCCCGCCACTTTCATGGCTTCATCATCGAGGGGTGGCGCGGCGATATCACTCGCGTGGCTTTCGATCGAACGTTCACGCGCCGTTTCAAGAATTCCATGGACCCATGACCCATGCGGATCATCTGCCGCGACACTGACGACGCCGGAGTAAATGACTCCGGCCCCTGCTGCCAGCAGCACCATGAATGCCAGACACATCCCCAACAATAATTTCTTCATGTCGCCCCCCTTTTAGACGGCAAGAATAGTCAATGTCAAGGCTGTCAACCAAAGCGAAAAAAAGGCCGACGAATGCCGGCCATCAACACGATCCAGAGTGACGCCTTATTTACAACACAACATCAATGAATAATTTTCAAATATCGCTCAGCAATTTACATTAAACCTATCATTGATCATCTTTCGCCATAACCACCTCTTATTCAAAAGCAACATTTAGAGAATAGCTACGCCCATTTTCGTCAGCCGAACCACTTATTGAATTTCCTGCGACCTCCAATTGGTAATAGCCTTCTTGGACATCCTGCTCCAGTGAAAAATGCCCATTATCATCAGAGGCTGTCGCGACGACATTTCCTTGTGGGTCTCGTAGCACAGCAGTCATCAGGTTGTTCTTACTCGAATCAGCTGCAAAATGTCGACTGCTGATCTTTAGAACTGCATCATGTTCAACGGCTATTTGGAAACGCAATGGCTTTCCAGCCACAAGTCCATATGTTTCTGAAACTCCAGCCGAAAGAGTCGGAAGACGGCTATGCTCATCATTGGCCTGCGTCACAGCGGTAAAAAAAGTCATGGTAGCAGCAAGTAACAGCGTTGATGTTTTCATGAAAATCATCTCTTTATGGGTTCACTTATCATCATGGCAACACAACCTGAAAACATCCTGAAAATGGAATAGATTATCATCACATTGTACAAAACCATAAGACATAGTCTCCCAATCAAAAGGCCATTCTGCATATTCATGTAAAACATGATCACGCAACTACACCACCGCTATTCAATTGAAAAATGTCACTGCCATCCTGACTCCTCTAGAACATCATGCGCACACCGACCACGACAGCCGTATCCTCCACATCCTCACCTTCTTCACGCTGCATATCGGCGGTTTCGCCATACTCTCTCTGCCAGTACATGCCGACGTAAGGCGCTACCCGCCGAGTTATCTCATAGCGTGCACGCAAGCCGATTCGTACTGAGTTGAGGCCCGCCCCAATCCCCTGCTGCCTGGACTCATTGGCAGCGAACACCATTTCACTACGTGGCTGTAGATACCAGCGCTGGGTCAGGCGCACATCATGTTCAAGCTCCAGGCTGGCAGTCACGATACCTTCCTCTCGGTACTGCACTGCGGCATCCGTCTCGATCCGGTAGGGGGCGGTCCCCTGAAAGCCGAAGACCCCATATACGCCTTCATCATGATCATCGTTGAACACACCACCCTGATAGCCAGCTCCAACCTGGAACTCCCAGAAATCGGCAACCAGGCGACTGTAGAGAAGCTCAAGGGATTCAAACTCGGCTTCTTCACCATCGCCTTGGACATTCTCCCCTTCTGACTTGAGATAGACGCGGTGGGTATCTCCGCCATACCAGGCCTGAAAATCCCACACCAGGGAGTCCTCTCCCTTGTCCGGAAGGCTATATTCCAGGCGATCGAAAACTGCGCTCCACTGGAGATGTTCGGCCATGGGCGATGGCCATGACGCCGGGGCATCATATCCATCCTGGGCAAATGCCTGGGAGGCACCAGCACTGGAGAATAGACATACCGTCACGCAGGCAAGACGAAATGAATGCTGACTGATTGACATGATGACTCCTCAGGAAACCTTTACGACACGGAACATACCTGCATCCATGTGGTACAGAAGATGACAATGGAAAGCCCAGCTACCTTCTGCATCGGCAGTGATCAACGCTGAGACGCGCTCACCGGGTTTGACATTCAAGGTGTGCTTGCGAGGGATCAGGTCACCGTGGCCATTCTCGAGCTCCATCCACATCCCATGTAAATGAATGGGATGCTCCATCATGGTGTCATTGATCAAGATGAGACGGAGGCGCTCATCTTTATGAAAATGAATAGGGCCATTGACTTCACTGAACTTCTTGCCATCGAAGGACCACATATAACGTTCCATATTGCCGGTCAGATGCAACTCCATCTCGCGCATGGGCCCACGTCTGTCCGGCCATGGTGAATAGGCCTTGAGATCCTGATAGACCAGTACACGACGCAGCGACTGGTCCAGACCGATTCCTGCCTGGTCATAACGAGCCCCTTGCTGAGCAGCACCCGCCATCAGCATGCCGCCCTGGGCTGCATCGGCTTGCAGGCCAGTCATCTTCGAATGGTCCATACCTGCCATCTGCGAATGGTCCATGCCCGCCATCTGCGAATGGTCCATACCTGCCATCTTCGAATGGTCCATGCCTGCCATCTTCGAATGGTCCATGCCCGCCATCTGCGAATGGTCCATGCCTGCCATCTTCGAATGGTCCATACCTGCCATCTTCGAATGGTCCATGCCCGCCATCTGCGAATGGTCCATGCCCGCCATCTGCGAATGGTCCATGCCCGCCATCTGCGAATGATCCATGCCCGCCATCTGCGAATGATCCATGCCTGCCATCTGCGAATGGTCCATTCCAGCATGAGCGCCCATGGCCTCCATCCCGCGATCAGCGATCTGCCGTCGTTCAGGTACGGGCGCCTCCATTCCGGGGCGGGGTGCCAACGTGGCTCGCGCGTAGCCACTGCGGTCCATGGCTTCGGCGAAGATGGTGTACGCCTTGTCATCTTCCGGTGTTACCAGCACATCGTAGGCTTCCGCCACGGCAATACGGAACTCATCCACTTCAACCGGTTGCACTGGCTGACCATCTGCCGCCACCACGGTCATCTTCAAGCCGGGAATGCGTAAATCGAAGTAGCTCATTGCCGAGCCATTGACGACACGCAGACGCACTGTTTCCCCACGCTTGAATAGCGCGCTCCAGTTTTCTTCTGGTGAATGACCATTGAGAAGATATGTATAGGTACTGCCGGTGACATCGGCAATATCCCGTGAGCTCATGCGCATCTCTGCCCACATGCTGCGCGACTCGATCGTGTCCACCCAACCACCCCGTCGTACATCCGCAAAGAAATCAGCGACGGTGCGCTCCTGGTAGTTATAGTAGCCTTCCATGGTCTTGAGATTGCGAAATACGGACTTGGGGTCTTCGAATGTCCAGTCAGTCAGCAGCAGGACATGCTCACGATCATAGGTGAAGGCTTCGGGTGTTGCGGAGTCGATGATCAATGGTCCTGCGTGGCCTTCCTGCTCCTGGAGGCCTGAATGACTGTGATACCAGTAGGTACCGCTCTGAGTGACAGGAAACCGGTAGGTAAAGGTTTCGCCCGGTGCTATCCCTGCGAAGCTGATACCCGGCACGCCGTCCATTTCCGGAGGAAGTATGATGCCATGCCAGTGAATGGAGGTTGGCTCATCGAGCAGGTTTGTCACCTTGATGACAGCATCCTGCCCCTCCTTCAAGCGCACCATGGGCCCGGGACTACTGCCATTGATGCTGATAGGACGAGCGAATTGCCCGGCAATGTCGATGTCTTCACGTCGAATGACAAGAGAGATCTCGGGCCCATGCTCAACCCCTTGGGAGTAACCTGATGTGCGCCCCCAGGGGTTGGCCCAGGCGGGTGCCACGCCTGACACCATTGCGCCCAGCCCCAGGGCAGAACCTCCCTTGAGCAACTGACGACGTGATACAGAAAATTCAGACGGTTTTGGTGCCATGGCCGTTGCTGCTCCCGAGTCATGAATGAAGAGTCATGACATGGATGAAGCCACGGCAAGCTGAAACGAACCTGAATGGAGTGCCTATTTGCGTGTGGGCAGATGCACCTCGGCTCTCAATCCCCCTGCGCCGGCTGTTGAGTAGCTCACGCAACCAGCGTAATGCTTGACGAGATGGGCAAGAATGGAGAGCCCCAACCCATAACCCGGGTGAGTTTCGTCCTGACGCCACCCACGCTCGCCAAGATGGGCCAACTGTGCCTGCGGCACCCCCGGACCATCATCCTCGACGCAGAGCACGATCTGGTCACTCTCTATCGTCAATCGGCATTGCACCTGATTGACAGACCACTTGCCCGCATTATCCAGCAATATGCCGAGCATTTCGGTGAAATCCTGTGTCTCGACATTCACCCAGCTATCCGCATGCTCATTAGATACGCCCAGACACTCCAGCAAGAAGGTACGCTGCGGATAGATCCCCTGGAACATCTCGATCAAGCGCTGGGCCTCTTCAGCCGGGCGTGTTGTCTGACCGGCGCGCGGGCCAGCAATGCGGGCTCGCCTGAGTTCTGTCTCCAGCTGGGAATGAATCGTCTCTACACGTTGCAGCATCTTGCCACGACGTACCTCATTGATCGGTCGCTTGCCACGCAGCACCTGTGTCAGTGCCGCCAGAGGTGTCTTGAGCGCATGGGACAGATTCGCCACAGACTCTCGTGAACGAGTCAACCTAAGATCAAACTCATCCAGCAAGGTGTTGAGCTGTGATACCAGCGCATCAAGCTCGGAAGGGGCCTCAAGCACAATCCGCTTTCGATACCCGGACTGAAGTTCACTCAATTGATGGCGCAGGACACTCAACGGCTTGAGCCCCCGCCTTACCGCCAGCAGATTGAGTGATATCAGAATCCCCCACAACAGGATGGCGCTGGCGGCGATCCACCAATGAACTCGGGTCAAGCCCTGCTCCACTGGCGAGAAATTCTCGGCAATCAACAATTGCACCGCGTCCCCGCGGATATCGAAGACGTGCCGATAGACCAACAGTGGCTGTTGCTGAAACTGATGCATGAATAACGCATCCCCCTTGCCCTCAAGCAAAGGGAGCATCTGCGTCGGCAAGGCAGGCAACGAGGTACTGACCTTCTCCCCGACTCGCAACACATAGAAATGATGAAAGCTCAGAGATTCCTCACGGGCCGCTGCCATGAGCTGGGCAACAGGCCGCTCATCCTTCTTGAGCAAGGTGACGATATGCGATGCCTCATCCTTGAGACGCTCCCCAAGAAAGTCCTTCGCCAGCTCGTGGAGAAAGAAGCCATGCAGATACCAGGCAAACAACACCACCGCGAGGGATGCACCTCCCAGGCGGGTCAGCAGGCGAAAACGAAGGCTACGACGATCGATGTGAAACAAGCAGATACCCCTGTCCGCGGCGGGTCTGTATCAAGTCCTTGCCCAGGCGGCGGCGAAGGCGAGCGATATAGACTTCTACCAGATTGGGCGCCGCGGCGTCCTGCTCCAGGGCATATAGCTGATCCAGCAACTGTGTCTTGGAGTGCACTCTGTCTGGATGATGCATGAGGTACCGTAACAGGCGAAATTCGGTGGCCGTCAAGCTCGCCCACTGCTCTCCATCACAGCACACACGCTGCGCCTCTTCATCCAGCTGAATTCCGCTCACCTGAAGATACCCATGACTTGCCCCTTGACGACGCCGAAGCAGCGCATGAAGACGTGCCAGCAACTCTGCTTCATGAAATGGCTTGGTCAGGTAATCATCTGCCCCGCTGCGCAAACCGACGACCTTGTCTTCCCACGTGTCACGGGCCGTGAGAATCAGTATCGGAATATCCACCTGACCTTGACGCCAGCGCTTGAGCAAATCCAACCCGGAGCCGTCCGGTAGTCCCAGATCCAGAATGGCCAGCGCGTACTGCTCGGTTGCCATGAAGGCTTGCGCATCATTCAAATTGGAGGAGACATCCAGTCGATAACCATTGTCCTCAAGCAGCTCGGCCAGGCTTTCCGCCAGCAGGTCATCATCTTCAAGCAACAACAGCTTCATGCCAGCTTTCTCCTGATCCACAAAACACCCACTGAACACTGCGGCATATGGCTAAACCAACATGCCATGGTAAGCCTCACCATCCTATAGGGGAAAGCTGATCTCTAGCTGAAAAGACAGCAACATGCAATTTCACCAACACGCGAAGCCGCTCGAATCTCCTAGGCGCTATCCAGCCACGCACGCTTGGCTGGATAGCGCCTCTTGGTCACGGTAGCCTTGCACGCCTGTCAGGCAGGACATGCATCATGTCGGCTGCCTGAGCCCCTATTCTCTCTCTATTGGCTAATTGCACAGGATGCCCGCAATGCTCGCCAGTCCCGCCGATATTCCCTACCTCGCAAGCCTGCTTGAGGGCCTCGCGCAGTATTTCCCGCTCTCGCTGCCTATCGTCTGCGCGTTGTTGCTGCTTGCCCTGCTGACGTCAGCCATGTCTGCAGCTGTCGGGGTCGGCGGTGGCACCCTGCTGATCATGTTCATGGCGCAGTTGATGCCTGCCGTTGCCTTGATTCCGGTGCATGGCATGGTGCAGCTGGGCTCCAATGGCGGCCGCATGGCGATGACGTGGCGCCATATCGACATGCGCCGTCTGCTGGCCTTTCTGCCTGGTGTGGCGCTGGGTGCGCTGGTCGCGGCCTGGGTGTTGATCCGCTTGCCTGAAGGGGTGCTGGAGCTTTCCATTGCGCTGTTCGTGCTGTTCACCTGCTGGGGGCCGGCACTACCCAAGCGGGCTCTGAGCCGCACGGGCACCTTGATCGCCGGTGCCATCACCACCTTTCTTTCAAGTCTGATCGGTGCCAGCGGCCCACTGGTGGCGAGCTTCATCAAGCAAGGCGGCGGCGAGCGTCATACCAAGGTGGCGACTTTCGCGGCCTGCATGGTCGCGCAACACCTGACCAAGGCGTTCATCTTCGGCATGGCAGGGTTTCTCTTCCAGGAGTGGTTGCCCCTGATCGTGCTGATGATCGGCGCGGGCCTGATCGGCACCCGCCTCGGACTGCGCTTTTTGGATCGCGTCTCCAACCGGCACTTCGATGGCCTGTTCAAATGGGCGCTATCATTGCTGGCGCTCAGGCTTGCCTGGCTGGGTAGCGCTTCTCTGATCAGTCACTGATCCGCCGTCAGCCATGCCCTGATCCGCTTCTCACTCTGGCGGTCGCGCTGATGATCACAGTTTGTATCCCTGTCCTCTCGACAGGGATGCCCTGGGTATCACACTCAGCTGGCCTTGTTACCTGCCTCGTCCATCATGACGGCGTCAACATTACCTACCATCAAAAGCGCCCCGCTCAGGCATCAGGCTGAGCGGGGCGCTGCTTGTCATGCGTCAACTACAGAGCAGACATCAGAACGGATATTGGCGGGGCTCGACCTGCAGGCTGACCCACTGATCGGTGGTGAATTCCTCAAGCACCCAGTCGCCATTGAAGCGCCCAAGGCCGGAGTTCTTCTCGCCACCGAAGGGCGCGCGCGGGTCGTCGTTCACCGGCATGTCATTGACGTGCACCATGCCAGCCTCGACCTGGCGCGCGAAGCGCTCGCCACGCGCGATATCTGCGGTGAAGACAGATGCCGAGAGGCCATATTCGGTGCCATTGGCAAGCTCCAGCGCGTGAGCTTCGTCACGGGCCTTCTGGATGCCGACCAGCGGACCGAAGATCTCGTTGCGCGCCAGACTCATGTCATTGGTGACCTCGGTGAACACATGCGGCGGCACCAGCTGACCCTGCGTCTCGCCCTCAAGCATCACCTGGGCGCCCTCGCCCTTGGCCGTCTCGATCATCTCGAGCAGACCATCACGCTGCTTGGCATTGATGATCGGCCCGATGACGGTATCGTCCTGTGCGGGATCGCCGACCTTGAGTGCGCGGGCACGCGCCACGAAGCGATCGACGAAGGCGTCATGGACCGACTCATCGACGATGATGCGGTTGATGGCCATGCAGATCTGCCCCTGATGGAGGAACTTGCCGACCAGAGCGGCGTCCACCGCCTGCTCGATATCCGCATCATCGAGCACCACGAAGGGGCTGTTGCCACCCAGTTCCAAGGCAACGTGCTTGAGGTGATCACCACCGACGGCGCGCTTGCCGATGCCCTTTCCCACCTGGGTGGAACCGGTGAAGGAGATCAGCCTCGGCACTTCGTGATCCACGAAGGCATCGCCAATCTCGCTGCCGGAACCGACCACCACGCTCAAGACGCCGGCAGGCAGGCCCGCCTCCTCGAACAATCTGGCCAGCAGCAGGCCACCCGTCAGCGGCGTGTCACTCGCCGGCTTGATGACGACGCTGTTGCCGAGTGCCAATGCCGGTGCCAGGGAACGCTGGGTCAGATGCAGCGGGAAATTCCATGGGCTGATGATGCCGATGACACCCAGCGGCTTGCGGAAGACACGGCTCTCCTTGCCCGGCACCTGAGCCTCCATCGCCATCCCGGCCATGCGGTTGGCCATCGCGGCAGATTCCAGCGTGATCGCGCGAGCCGCGGCCAGCTCCGCCTGCGCCTTGATGCGGGTACTGCCGGACTCACGGATCAACCAGCCGAGCAGCTCCTCGCGTCGCTCGTCCATCAGCTCCACCGCCTTGTGCATCACACCCGCGCGCTCGCTTGCCGGCGTCTGGACCCAATCAGGCTGAACATCACGCGCCTTGCGATAGCTGGCGTCGAGATCCTCGGCGTTGGCCATGGAAATCGTGAGCAGCGAGCTCTGATCGAAGGGGTCCACCACCTCGAGCGTCTTGCCGGCTCGTCCGGCACGCCATTCACCGGCGAGAGGGAGCTGCTCCAGGTTCTGGTAATCGCGAGGCATGAGTCTCTCCGTGCTATGGGGTTACAGGAGACATGGCGATAGTGTGGCAAAACCCAACCACCGCAACTCAGCTATGCCAGAATGGCACCGCCAACTGAGAGCATCCCCCCTACCGAAACCGAATGAGAGTCAAAGGATGAGCCCTGAAGACCTGCAGAAACTGACGACCCGCCAGATGCCCTATGGCAAGTATGCCGGACGCCTGATTGCCGACCTGCCCGGGGATTATCTGGGCTGGTTTGCGCGCAAGGGGTTTCCGCAGGGCGAGATCGGTCGCCTGCTCGCGCTGATGCACGAGATTGATCACAACGGGTTGAATGCGTTGCTGGAGCCGCTGCGGCGGCGCTGAGGGACTGAGATGCTGAGGGAGTGAAATACAGAAGAGCTACGCAAGCCGCAGCGTCGCGGACAAGTCAGCGAGTGGGAATCACGACAGGCGGCCGCTGGCCTCCAGTTGATCGAACATGTCGTACAGCGTCGTCTCGAGGGGCCGGTAGATCAGACCCAGCTGCTCGCGGCTGCGGGTATTGTCGAAGACGAAGGGATGGCCCACGTTGCGCGCGACGACCTTGCGGGTCACGGCCTTGTTGGCCAGCGGACCCGCCAGCCACACCAGCCATTTGGGCAGCTGGCGAGTGGGAATCGCGTACTGCGGGCCGGCGTGACGGCGCAAGGCCCGCCCCAGTGCAATGAAGCTTGAGGAGTGGCCGGCGACCAGATGACGCCCATTGGCCGTGGGCAGAAATCCCGCCGCCAGATGCGCCTCGGCCACATCCCGCACATCCACCACACCCATGCCGTAATCCGGCGCGCCTATCCTGAGCGTGCCATCGCATAGCTGCGTCATCAGGCTGAAGGATTCGCCGCGCGTGTGATCGCTGATCGCGGGGCCGAGCACCAGCGAGGGGTTGATCACCACCAGCCGCCAGCGCGACTGCCGCTCGGCGATCTGCCAGGCGGCCTGTTCCGCCAGCGTCTTGGAATGGGAATAGGCCTGATGCTCAAGCGATGCCGTGGTGTTCCAGACACTCTCGTCGAAACAGCCGCGCGGGGTGTCTTGCGCATCGGCATTGTCGCTGTAGATGGCGGCACAGCTGCTGGTCAGCACCACTCGTTCGACACTGGCGTGACGATTGGCCTCTTCCAGCACGTTGCGCGTGCCCTCCACTGCCGGACGCACCAGATCGCGCTCAGGGTCCTCAACACTGACCACGAAGGGCGAGGCGGTATGAAAGACCACCCCACAGCCTGCCATCGCCTGAGCGTAGGAACCCGGTTTGAGCAGATCACTGGCGAAGACACGTAGCTCCCCCGGCAAGCGCTCGCCCAGCGCCATCAGCGCCGCCAGACGTTCGCTATTGCCGGGATCGCGCACGGCGGCATGCACCGTCAGGCCTTCTTCCAGCAAGCGACGAATCAGCTGCCCCGCCACATAGCCGGTCGCGCCGGTCACCAGTACCGGGCGCGATCGCTCCAGGCCTGCCAATGAAGCTTGCGTAGACGCATTGAGCGGCATGGACGACTCCCGGAATGCAGTAATTGGCGATCTGACGGCTCAGTGTGCGCGGCAATGGCGTCAGGCAGACAGCTTGACGAACCAGGTCCACAAGCCACCAAGAATCAGCGACTCGGCGGCAAAGCGGAACAGATGGCGCATCTCGATGCCATCCAGCATCAGCCCCATCAGACGGGCCGTCATGATACCGGCGATACCTGCCACCGCGAGCGTCACCAGCACCGGCAACACACCCAGGCCGATCGGCGGATACATCAACAGATACCCCACCGCGATGACCCAGCCCCAACGAATGCGCCGCGAGATCGCCGCGCCGGTCTCCTTCGGCACGGTCTGCGGCGTGTCGTTCGGGCCCTTGAAGCGGTTGACCAGCTCCGGCACTGCCGCCAGCAGTACCCCTGCTGTCAGCACGAAGCCGCCCAGAATCTGCAATACCATCATCATCGTGCCATCTTCCCTTGTCCGGTAATCAATGGCGCACATGCTACCAATACTGCCGGGCAAATGCCTGACTTAAGCCGCCGGCATCAGGTTGGCTCAGCCTCGTTCACAGCTGGCAGGTCGCTGGGCTCACGCCACAACGACATGAATGTAGCAATGCACATCAGAATCATCAGCAGCGAAAACGGCAGAGAAGCGATGAGCATTGCCTTCTGAATCGCCGCCAGGCCACCCGCCAGAAGCAATGAGCCCACCACCAGTGTAAGCAACACACCCCAGATGATGCGGTGACGGCGCTCGTTGGTTTCCTCTCCCCCGGCCATGATGGCGTTGAGCACCAGCACGCCCGAGTCCGCACTGGTCACCAGATACGTGATGATCAGGATCAAGGTGCCGCCGACAATGATATGGATCAAGGCGCCGGTATCCAGGTAATCCAGCGTCACGAACAACACGGTGGCGATATGATCGCGCACGGTTGCCAGAATCGTGCCTTGCGCCAATCCGCTGGTTTCCATGTGCAGACTGCTGCCACCCATGTAGCAGATCCATACGAAGCACATGAGGCCGGGAGCCACGACCGCCCCCAACACGAATTCACGAATCGTGCGACCACGTGAAATACGCGCAAGGAAGAGCCCGACGAATGGCGCAAAGGCTATGAACCAGGCACGCTGCAGAATGGTCCAGTCGACCTGCCACTGGCCTAACGCACTCGTCACCGGCCAGGTTTGGAAGCTGCGTTCCGGCAGGGTTCTCAAATAATCCCAGGTCGCGGAAACCAGCAGTTCACTGGCAAACAGACGACTGCCGAACCAGATAAAGACGGCCAGCAGGGCAAAGGACAGCAGCATGTTGAACTGGCTGAGCCAGTTGACGCCGCGCTTCACTCCGGTCACGGCGGACAGTGTCGATAGCCCCATTATCACGACGAGTGTCAGGATCAACGGCCAGGGGCGTGGAATACCGGCGGAGTCCAGCAATTCAGTGCCCGGCATCACGAAATCCAGCCCTGCCACCAGCTGACTGACACCGGCGCCCATGGTGGTGGCCACGCCCAAAGTGGTTGCGACCACGGCAATAATATCCACGGCGTGACCCAGGGGGCCATCCAGCAACCGCTTGCCGAAGATGGGCATCAAGGTACTGCGAATGGTCAACGGCAAGCCACGACGGTAGGCGAAATATCCCAGCGCCAGCGCCACAGAGGCATAGATTGCCCAGGCATGCAGCCCCCAGTGCAGGAAGGTATAGCTGACGGCACTTTCAATGGCCTGCTCGGACCCCGCCTGCACCTTGCCTGCCGCGATATCCGGATTGAAATTGAAGTGCGAGACAGGTTCCCCGATGGAGTAGAACAGCAGCCCGATGCCCATCCCGGCGCCGAACATCATCGAAAACCAGGCAAAACGCGAAAATTCAGGCACTTCATCATCACGTCCCAGTCGCTTGCGCCCCAACGGCGACACACACAGCACCGTGCAGAACACCAGATAGAAGGCGACGGCATATACGTAATAGAGATTGAAGTGCTCAAGCATGGTCTGATTGATCGTGGTCAACAGCGCTACGGCCCGATCAGGGAGGGCCACGGCAAATACCACGAGAAGAGTGATGATCAGTTTGCTGATCAGTGTCACCGGAATGTTGAGTCCTCGGTACAACCCCGTTTTCTGGCAAGTGATAGTGATACTGCTGTCATTCACATCGGACGACATGTCTTTACCTCACGTCAGTAGGCGCGCAGCCAGCCGTCCCTCACGCGCCATAGGCACTGGTACATGAAGGAAGCAGACAATGGCGGCACGATCATTTATTGGAATTATGGTGATCTGTGTCTCTACATCTGTGTCACTACGAAACGCGTCAGGAGATTGCGATCAGGCAGCTGCCCGACCGAACACCCCGGAGTATGAAAACAACCTCATTGCGGACGGCAGACTGCGGGCCAAGGAGTGTCATGGCGCTGCTTGATCAGCAGCGCCATCCTGAAATCATCAGTTCAACAAGGCTTCCTCGAACGGGAACTTGCTCAGGATCTCGAGGCCGTCTTCGCGCATCACGCACTGCTCCTCGAGCTTGACGCCTTCCCCGGCTTCGGGGTCGCCGATATAGCTCTCGACGCAGAGCACCATGCCCGGCTCGATCACGCCGTCGTAGCCTGAGACGGCAAAGTCGGCATGGTGATACAGGTAGGGATATTCGCCGGTCATGCCACAGCCATGGGCAGAGAGGTAATAGCGATTGGCATGGAAACGCTCGGGGATGTTCCAGGCCTTCTCGGAATATTCACGGAAGCTCATGCCGGGGCGCAGGATGTCGAGATTGTGCTGTACCTGCTCATGGGCGGTGCGATACAGCAGCTTCTGGGTCTCGGTCGGCTTGTCAGGGCCGACGTGGAAGGTGCGCGAGAAGTCGGAGTAATAGCCGTGGCAGCCGACGACGTCCGTATCCAGTGCCACCAGCTCGTTGGCGGCCAGTCGCTTGGTCGCGGTTTCCTGGAACCAGGGATAGGTGCGCGGGCCTGAGTTGAGCAGGCGAGTCTCACAGTAGTCGCCATTGTTAGCGATGATGGACTGATGCAGCACCGACCACAGCTCGTTCTCGGTGATGCCGGGGCGAATCGCTTCACGCAGACGTCCTACGCCGCGCTCGGTAGCACGCAGCGAGGCTACGACACACTTGAGCTCTTCGTCAGACTTGATGGCACGTGCACGTTCAAGCGGTGCCTGGGCATCGACGACGCGCGCGCCCAGACGATCAAAGGCGATGGCGGTCCCGGCATTCATGCGCTCCATGCCGATCACCGCTTTCAGGCCGCACAGCTCGGTAATGGTCGCCAGCATCTCGCGCGCCCATTGCTGTTCACGCTCAGCGATATCGTGACCTGCCGCAACAAAACTGGCAGTCATGGCCGGGCGCACTTCGTCGATGGTTTCCAGGCCATCGGCGAGATGCTCACAGCCCGTGAATTCGAACAGCACGCTGCGATGCTGGGTCAGCAGCAGGTAACGCGCCGGAGTATTGCGAGCGCTGAAGACCTGCATGTTGCGTGCGCCGCTGGCGTAGCGGATGTTGACCGGGTCCGAAATGATCAAGGCATCAACGCCCTGGGTGCTCATCTCTTCGCGCAGGCGATTCTGTCGATAACGACGCACGGCCACCAGGTCGATGCCTTCACTTTCAGGGGCATTGTCCTGAAGCTCCAGCGGGTGAAGGTCACTACGGTCGGCATGCCAATCAAGTTCATTCATGTTTGCTACCCAGTCAGGTCACGGAGTGTCATGCTGATAGCCCGTGGTCATCTACGGAATACCCTATGCATCACGATGACATCAGTGTGAACCTGATGATTCTAGCTGTGTATAGCCTCAATCCTGATCAATCTTGATAACCTGACGTCATCAATCATTGACCTATCAGCCAACGTTACCCTCCTCGTCTCGGAGCCCTGCATGAAGAGCTTTCGTCATCGCCTTCCGCCTCTCAACAGCCTGCTGACCTTCGAGGCAGCCGCGCGTCACGCCAACTTCACGCGTGCCGCCAGCGAATTGCATATCACCCAGGCTGCCGTCAGCCGTCAGATCGCCATCCTTGAGCATCACATCGATGCCAAGCTGTTTCATCGCCATGGCAGACGCGTCTCTCTGACCGCAGCAGGACAGCAGTTGAGCCAGCGCCTGGCGATCAGTTTCGACTTCATGATCGACGCGCTGGAAAGCGTCAGCCGCCCTTCTCCCAATGCCCGCCTGACACTGGCCGCCAACAGCGCCATCTCACACCTATGGCTGGGGCCGATGTTGAATCGACTTCGCGCCACCCAGCCGACGCTTGCCAGTGGCCTGCGCCTGATCACTGCAGATCATCATCGCGACATCCTCACCGAGGATGTGGATCTCGCCATCTGCTATGACATGGCGCCGCATCCGGATTGGCAATTGACCCCTCTGTTCACCGAGACGCTCTATCCGGTGGCGTCACCCGACTTCATCGCCGAGCTGCCACAAGGTGCCCGCGACTGCCGGGAGCTACCTCTGCTGGCGGCTCTGCCACTGCTCGACTACGAGCGCCTCGAACCCAACTGGATCAACTGGCCACGCTGGTTCAGCGGCATGGGCAAGCCGGGGTTGGCACTCAATGTGCAACGTCAATTCACCAGCTACCACCTGGTGCTGGATGCCGCATTGGCCGGGCAAGGCGTCGCGCTGGGCAGTCATCAGCAAGTCAGTGCATTGGTGGCACGGGGACAGCTTGTGCGGCTGGGGACACTGGAGTATTCCTCCGGTTGTGATTACTGGCTCGCGGCGCGTCTCGAGAGCCAGAACCCGCGCCAGGCAGCGTTGGCCAGCTGGCTGCATGAGCAGGTCTGAGATGGCCAGCACGAATACTGATGGCTGTCAGCCCAAGACGGAGGGCTGAAGATCGAGCGCTGATGGCCGAGAGCAGAGAGCAGACTTCCCATCTGCGGCACGCTGATCTATCATCGCACCATCGTCATTTCGACAAGTCTCGACATATGGACATATCAAATGAATGACTCCGACAGCCTGCCCGACCCGCAGGCCACGCTGGACACCTTCGCGGCGCTGTCCCAGGCCACGCGTCTGGACACGTTTCGCCTGCTGGTCCGCCATGAGCCACAAGGCCTGCCTGCCGGCGAGATCGCCCGTCGTCTCGAGGTGCCGCACAACACGCTCTCGACCCATCTGGGCGTATTGAGCCGCGCGGGGCTGATCCACTCCCAGCGCGAAGGCCGTTCGCTGATCTACCGCGCCAACCTCGAGCACATGCTCGCCACCGTGCAGTTTCTGGTACGCGACTGCTGCGCGGGCTCCTCGGTGGTCTGCGACCCACTGCTGGCCTCACTCACCGTGCCCGACTGCAGCGCCTCTTCCACCCCCTGTGCTTCTCAGGAGCCTGGCAACGATGACTGATTCCGTCCGTTCTACCGGCAAGATCACGATGTATCACAACCCGGCCTGCGGTACGTCACGCAATGTGCTGGCCATGCTCAAGGCCTCCGGCGAGACACCGGAGGTGATCGAGTATCTGGTCACCCCGCCGACACGCGAGACGCTGGAGTCACTGATTGCCGCCATGGGGGGCGGCCCGCGCCCGCTGCTGCGCCGCAAGGGCACGCCCTATGACGAGCTCAATCTGGATGACCCGGCTTTGAGCGATGCGGCGTTGATCGACGCCATGATGGCCCACCCGATCCTGATCAATCGCCCCATCGTGGTCACGCCGCAGGCCACGCGTCTGTGCCGCCCGTCGGAGGCGGTACTGGAGCTGCTGGACAACCCGGTCGCGCAATACACCAAGGAAGACGGCGACGTCGTCCACGCCCCCAGGTCCTGAATCATGAACGCACACACTCCCGACACGTCTCACCTGCCCACAGGCGACACCATGACCAATGAACTCATGACCGATGAGATGAAAGCGGCACTCGCCGATTTGCCCAATATCGATGCCGAGCACTGGCGACCGCTGGAGATCGATCGCCTGGTCGGACCGGATGCCCCGCGTCATGCACCGCGCATTCTGGTGCTGTACGGCTCCCTGCGTGAGCGTTCCTTCTCGCGCTTTGCCGCCGAGGAAGCGGCGCGCCTGCTGCGCGCCTTCGGTGCCGAGGTGCGCCTTTACTCGCCAGCTGGCCTGCCACTGCCGGATGACTGTGAGGCCGATCACCCCAAGGTGCAGGAGCTGCGCGAGCTGGCCCAGTGGTCCGAGGGCATGCTGTGGGCGAGCCCGGAGCGTCACGGCGCGATGACCTCGATCATGAAGGCGCAGATCGACTGGATTCCCCTGTCACTGGGCGGCGTGCGTCCCACCCAGGGCAAGACGCTGGCCATCCTGCAGGTCAGTGGTGGTAGCCAGAGCTTCAACAGCGTCAATCAGCTGCGCGTTCTGGGCCGCTGGATGCGCATGCTGACCATCCCCAACCAGTCATCCGTGCCCAAGGCCTTCAATGAATTCGACGAGCATGGCCGCATGCGCCTGTCGCCGCTCTATCTGCGCATCGTCGATGTCTGTGAAGAGCTGATGAAGTTCACCTGGATGAACCGCGACCGCAGCGCCTATCTGACCGAGCGCTACTCGGAGCGTGTCGAGAGCGCCGAAGAGGTCTCCCGTCGCGTCAATCAGAGCACGATCTGACGCAATCCGCGGTCGCGCACGCGGCTTCTCACTTACTCTTCACCCTCGACAAGGAGACGTCATGCTTGCCTTGGCAATCTTCGCCATCACGCTGGCACTGGTGATCTGGCAGCCACGTGGGCTGGGCATCGGCACCAGCGCCCTCGGCGGCGCCGTGGTCGCGCTGGCCTGCGGCGTAGTCAATCTGCCGGATGTGCTGGTGGTCTGGGATATCGTCTGGGACGCCACCTTCACCTTCGTGGCGCTGATCATCATCTCGCTGATCCTCGATGAGGCGGGCTTCTTCAGCTGGGCCGCACTGCATGTCGCGCGCTGGGGCGGCGGCAACGGACGCAAGCTGTTTCCGCTCATCGTGCTGCTGGGCGCGGTGATCGCGGCCTTCTTCGCCAATGATGGCGCGGCCCTGCTGCTCACGCCGATCGTGATCGCGATTCTGGTGCGCCTGGAGTTCTCGGCGGCGGCCTCACTGGCCTTCATCATCGCCACCGGCTTCGTGGCCGACTCCACCAGCCTGCCGCTGGTGATCTCGAATCTGGTCAACATCGTCAGCGCCAACTACTTCGACATCTCCTTCACGCATTACGCCGCCGTGATGGTGCCGGTCGATCTGATCGCGCTGGCCGCCACGTTGATCGTGCTGTGGCTGATGTTCCGCAAGGAGCTGCCCTCGCACTACGCGCTGGAGAAGCTCGAGGCACCGTCGAGCGCCATCAAGGACCGCCAGGTATACCGCGCGGCCTTCCCGCTGCTGGGGGTGCTGCTGGTGTCCTACTTCGTGACCGCGCCGCTGGGCATTCCGCTCGCCGTCGTCACCGGCAGCGCCGCGCTGATTCTGCTGGCCATCGCCGGGCGCTGGCTGGGCAGCGGTGATGCCGTGATCGAACTCGGCCCGGTACTGCGCGGCGCGCCGTGGCAGATCGTGCTGTTCTCGGTGGGCATGTATCTGGTGGTCTACGGGCTGGGCAATGCCGGCCTGACCGATCACGCCAGCGACATCCTCGCCTGGCTTGCCAGTCAGGGCGAGCTGGTCGCCACCCTCGGCATCGGCGTGCTGGCCGCCGTCACCGCCTCGGTGATGAACAACATGCCGGCCACGCTGATCGGCGCGCTGGCCATCGACCACCTCACCACGCAGCAGGTCAGTGACGCGACGCGTGAGCTGATGGTCTACGCCAACGTGATCGGCAATGATCTGGGGCCCAAGTTCACCCCGATCGGCAGTCTCGCCACACTGCTGTGGCTGCATGTGCTCGATCAGAAAGGCCATCACATCAGCTGGGGGCAGTACATGAAGGTCGGCCTGGTGCTGACGCCGCCGGTGCTGATCGCCACCCTGCTCGGCCTGTGGGCCTGGCTGGGCGTGCTCAACGGCTGAGAATCCCGCCATCTCATGGCCAAGGGCGATGGCTCAGGCCGTCATGATATGAGCACTTGCACAAGAAAGCCCCGCCGAATCCCAGCGGGGCTTTTGCGTTGTGTGCGCCATTGACTGGCAGCGAGATGTCCGCCGTCAGGGCTGGCGGCGGCTGACGATGACCCCGCTGTCGGCCGCTTCTCCCTCGGCGGCGATCTCCGCGCGCATCCAGTCGCAGAATTGCTGCACATGTCTGGCGGGCTGCGGGTGATGGAACAGCCAATAGGCACGCTGGGGATTGGCGGCCATCTCGAACAGGCATTCCAGGGTGCCGTCCTCAAGCTCCTTGCGGATCAGGCGTGGCGGACACAGCGCGACCCCCTGCCCCGCGACCACCGCAGCACTCAGCAGACTGAAGTCCTGATAGAGATCGCCCTTGTCGAGCTGGGAGGGATACAGCCCGCAGTTGTTGAACCAGTCATGCCAGGGTTGGCGCGACTGGTCGTGGATCAGCTCCAGCTTCAACAGGTCTGCCGGCTGGGTCGGGCGGCGGTGATGCTCCAGATACAGCGGACTGGCCACCGGCTGGGTGGCCCCCGAGAACAAGCGGAACGCCTGTGATGCCTTGTCCGGGAGTTCGTCCTGCCAGGTGATCATCACATCGACCTCCGGCAACAATCCCCGCGCACTGATGCCGGCATATTGCAGGCTGACCGCGATATCGGGGCATTGCTCGCGAAAGCTGTTGAGCCTCGGGATCAGCCAGCGCACCGCCACCGAGGGAAGACAGCTGACGCGCAGCTGGCGCCGCTGATGCACCCCTTGTGGGTCGACCTCGAATTCGGCCACCGACTGCTCGATTCTGGCAAAGCCGGCCTGCAGGCCATCGGCCAGTCGGCGTCCGGCGTGTGACAGCACCACGCCGCGTCCAGCCCGCTCCAGCAGACTGACCTCCAGCGTGGCCTCCAGGCGGCGTATCTGGTGACTCACCGCCGACTGGGTGATGTTGAGCTCATCCGCAGCCGCGGTGATGCTTCCCAGGCGTGACACGACCTCGAAGGCATTGAGCGATGACAGACTGGGTCGCATGGGATGTCCTTGATGACTGGCCTGGCCGGGGGCCAGAAACCGGTTGCTGAGTGCCTGTGCCAAGCGCTGGGCTGAGTGCTTGCGAGCAGCGCCCTGATAGAAGAAAGGCGTCAACCAGCATATGACGGCAACCCATGATATTGAGTCATAGGTTAAACGAAAAATGGTCAGTTTTCTGCAATGTACCTCATGGCTAAGGTGAAGGTGTCAGTGATATTGCCAGCTCCCCGCTGCTTGTTCCGCGCAAGCCTGCTGCAACACGACACCACTGGTGAACAATAACAAGACGCCTCGGCGTCACCATGAGGTCTCCTAGGATGAACTTACCTGTCCTGCTGTCGTTCGGGCTCTATCTGCTGCTGATGCTGGGCATCGGCATCTACTTCTATCGCATCACCCACAATCTGTCGGATTACATACTCGGGGGGCGCGGCTTGCCGCCAAGCGTCGCGGCCTTGAGTGCCGGCGCTTCCGATCTCAGCGGCTGGGCCCTGATGGGCCTGCCCGGCGCCATCTTCAGTGGTGGCCTCTCGCAAGCCTGGATCGCGGTCTGGACCCTGGTCGGCGTCTACCTGAACTGGACCCTGGTCGCCGAGCGACTGCGCGTGTTCACCGAAGCGGCCGGCAATGCGCTGACGGTGCCGGACTATCTGGAAGCGCGTTTCGAAGACCGCTCACGCGTGCTGCGTACCCTGTCTTCCGTGGTCATGCTGGTGTTCTTCACCTTCTATGTCTCGGCGGGTCTGGTCGGTGGTGCCGTGCTGTTCGAAGGTCTCTTCGACATCGATTACCGCGTCGCACTGTGGTTGGGCGCGCTGGTCATCGTCGGCTATACCTTCCTCGGTGGCTTCCTCGCCGCTTCGTGGACCGACCTCATCCAGGGCCTGATGATGGCCGCCTCGCTGTGTGCCGTGGCTGCCATGACGGCAGTGGCGCTGTTCGGCGATGGCGCAGCCGCCCCGGCAGCGGCGCAGGATGTCGCCCCCATCGGTGGCCTGATGGAAGGCGTGACCTTCCTGGGCATGCTGTCCCTGGCCGGCTGGGCGATCGGCTACTGTGGCCAGCCACACGTCGTGGTGCGCTTCATGGCCGTGCGCAAGCGCGAAGATATCAAGGTGTCGCGGCGTATCGCCCTGCTGTGGTCCGCCATCACCATGGCGGCTGCAGTATCAGTGGGCGTGCTGGGTTACTACTGGTTCGGCGGTGAGCTGGGTGGCGGTCTCACGGACAGCGAGCGTGTCTTCATCTCCCTGAGCCAGATCATGCTCAACCCCTGGGTGGCAGGCTTCATTCTGGCCGGCGTCCTGGCCGCGATCATGAGCACCGTCGATTCCCAGCTGCTGGTCTGCTCCAGCGCCATCGCCGAAGACATCTACCGTGGCCTGATTCGCCCCAAGGCAACGCAGAAGGAGCTGGTCTGGCTGAGCCGCGCCAGCGTGATCGGCATCGCTCTGCTCGCCACCGTGATGGGCAGCGAGCGTGACAGCAGCATCCTCGGCCTGGTGTCCTACGCCTGGGGTGGCTTCGGCGCCGCCTTCGGTCCCGTCATCCTGCTGTCACTGTTCTGGCGTGGCATGACCCGCAATGGCGCCATCGCCGGCCTGCTGGTCGGTGCCCTTACCGTCGCGATCTGGAAGCCGCTGAGCGGCGGCCCGCTGGAGATATTCGACATGTTCGAGGTCGTACCCGGCTTCCTGTTCGCCCTGATCGCCGTCGTCATCGTCAGCCGCATGAACGCAGAACCTGCCGCCAGCGCCTGCTTCGACCGTCTGATGAAGCACTGGCGCCGCGAACAGGCCTGACCCCGCGCAGGGGGACCGAGAACCTCCCCCTGTGCCCTGCAGATACCGCCACTGCCGGCCATCACACTTGCTGGCAGTGCACAAAAGCCCCCAGCCGGGCAGCGAATTCCAGGCAGTCCGGCCTGGTCATCAGATCCAATTTCGACTCACGAGGAGTCCTGTCATGAGTGATGTACCTGCCGCCTATCAAGCCAGCAAGGGTTCGATTCTGGACGTCGATCGCGACTTCTACGACAGCCTCACCGAAGGCAAGGCCGAGCGCACCCTGGTCGCGACCCATACCGTGCCGCTGCGCGATGGCCTGGCGTGGGAAGTGCCGGCGGGCCACGTGCTGCGCATCAAGATCACCGAAGGTTCACAGGTCGGCGATTTCAACATGTGGAACCTGCACAACCCGCGTGAGCGCATGTGGGCGTCTCGCACCCGCCAGCTGCAGCGCGCGCATGTCAGCACCTATGATCGCCTGTGGTCCACACTGCCCTACCTGCGCCCGATGGCGACCATCATCGATGACACCCTCGCCGACTATGGTGTCGATGCAGAAGGCGGCCGCGTGCATGATCTGCTGGGCACGCGCTGCGACCCCTACGTCAATCGCCTGCTGACCGGCGAGGACTTCGATCACCACTGTCACTCCAACCTGGTGCGCGCAGTGGAGCCCTGGGGCCTGACCGAATTCGATATCCACGATGTGCTCAACATCTTCCAGTGCACCGGCCTCAACAATGAAGACAAGTACTTCATGAAGGCCTGCCCGGCACGCAAGGGCGATTACCTGGAGTTCTTCGCCGAGACGGACCTGCTGTGCGCGATGTCCTGCTGCCCGGGGGGCGATCTGTCAGTGGACCTGTGGGGCCCTGATGCGCGTGACCCGCTCGAGACCTGCAACCCGCTCGGTGTCGAGATCTATCGACTGGAAGGCGACGTGCTCGCAGGCTGGGAGTCGCCCAAGGTCGCGGCTTACGCCGGCAATCACGGCCGCCAGCCCCCCACCACCGATTGGGCCGCCATCAAGCGTGAGCGCTGCTGCTGATGCGGCTTTTGACACGCTGATCGCCTTTATCGGGTACTGATGTAACAAAGCCCCCTGCCGACACTCTCGACAGGGGGCTTTGCCTTTCATGTACGGACATCGCCGCCTCACCCTCGGCTTGTCTGCTCATACAAACGGCGATGTTCGGCATGCAGCGATGTCCACAGCGGCGCCATGCGGGCAATCAGGCGAGGATCAAACTGCTTGCCGGATTCCTCGCTGAACAATCCGACCAGACGCTTCAACGACCAGCCCGGCTTGTAGGCGCGCGGCGAGGCCAGAGCATCGAAGACATCCATCATCGCGGCCACCTGACAATGCAGTGGCAAGGCACCCCCGGCGGATCCGGCAGGATACCCTTGGCCATTCCAGCCCTCGTGGTGGGTGATCGCCACCAGGCTGGCCAACGCTCTCAGGGGGCCGCGCAGCGTAAACAGCAGACGCCCGCCGTGACTGGCATGATCGCGCATCGTGACGCGCTCCTCATCACTGAGCGCACGCGGGGCATTCAAAAGCTCCGTCGAGATACCGACCTTGCCGATATCATGCAGCAAGGCTGCGCTATGCAGGTCATGCAGTGGCACCTTGCGCTGATCGGACGGCAACAGCCTTGCGTAGAGAAATACCGTCAGCCCCGCCACCCGCCAGGAATGCGCCAGGGTATCGCCATGATGACGATGAAGGAGGCGCGCCAGGGCCAGGACCCCGGGTTCGAGCGTCTTCGCCCCGGGGGGCGGCTTGAAGAGGTAATCCGGCAAGCAGGCATCACCGGCGGGCGCGAATCGCGTCGCGCACAGGGCATTTTTCATGGGGGCTCCCTGTTCAATCTGCCTATCAAGGGTCGTGAGTCATCAGGGGGCGCATGATCGATGCGCCAGATAGGGTCGCATCAGCCCAGAATGACGAACGCCTATTTGTCGTTCGTTTTTTAGATTTGTGTTTCACATCCGTCTCGCAAGCTCGGGCCTTCATATCCGCTTCGAAGACCAGCTCTTCCAAGACCCTGCACCTACTAAAAAGGACTTGCTAAAGAGGGCTTGATAGACAGCACGTGATAAAAAGTACCTGGTGAATATTAGGCGATAATAATGACGTGTCTCAATGTTTCCTTCATCAAATCTTTACCTTATTCGTATTGCAACAATGACGCATACCGCGCTCAGAGACGCGCGCATATCATCTCGCGAACCATTCCAGCAGATGCTCGATCAAGCGCACCGTGCGGAGCGGACGATGGCGCTCACGATGATAGATCAATGACAACGGCACATCCGCCGGCTGCCAGTCACTCAGCAACTCCTGCAGCTCTCCTCGCGCGATGGCTGATTCACAGTAGAGCCTGGGCACGCGAATGATGCCATTGCCGGCGATGGCACCACTGACCAGCACATGCCCGTTGCGGCACTCAAGCTGGCCACCCACGTCCACCTGCAACTCGCGAGGCTCTGCCCCGCGTGCGGTGAAGGACCAGCGCGAGACCGAGCCGACCAGGCAGCGGTGATCCACCAGCTCGCCGGGCGTGTCTGGCGCGCCATAGCGGGCGAGATAGTCGGGGCTGGCCACCACCACGTAGGGCAATGTCATCAGCGGACGCGCGATGAAGTCGGCATCCTCGAGGGCGCCCATGCGCAGGGCGATATCGAAATCATCACGAATCAGGTTCACGCGATGACTGCTGAAATCCAGCTCCACCTGCACTTGCGGCCAGGTCTGCATGAAGGCATGTACGGCGGGTGCCAGCAGCCGCTCGCCGATCGGCCCGCCGACGCTGTTGATGCGCAGCCGTCCGCGCATGGCATTGCGCTCCTCACGTACCAGCGTGACGATCTGGGTGATGTCGCCCAACGCACTGCGACACTGGGCATGCAGCAGATGACCGCTCTCGGTGAGTCGCAACGAGCGTGTCGAGCGCTGCATCAGCGACACGCCCAGTGCCTGTTCAAGCGCAGTGACCTGTTTGGAGACCTGCGACCGCGACACGCCCAACTGCTCGGCGGCGCGGGTGAAGCTGCCATGATCCGCCGTCATGACGAAGGCACGAATATCGGCCAGAGGAAGCGATTCGAGCATGGGGCTCTCCAGGTAGGTTGGATGTCGAGAGGGAACACAGAGGCAGGCACGCCAAGACACTCAATCGAAGATACTCGACCGAAGACACGCAATCGAAGACAGTCAGTCACAGAGCATCATGCCAGCAGTCTACCAGCCGCATCCACGGCTTCAGCGGCAGCGCAGCCTTGCATCACAAGGCCTCCTCGACGACAGATGGCGCGCGGATCCTTGGCGTTAGATAACGCATACAAAAAGGGGCGCTGATGAGCGCCCCTTTTTATTTCTAGATCACCAGCCCATTACCAGATCACCAGTCTATTACCAGATCACCAGTCTATTACCAGATCACCAGCTTATGACCAGATCATCAGTTCACCCGACTTCCGAAACTGGCTTATATCGTCCGTCTTGCCTGTCTGGATGCCGTGACTGTCTATATGCCGTGACTGCCTATATGTCGTGACTATCCTGGCATCTAGCCACCCCTGGCGAGTCAGCCTGCCAGAGAGGGCCGGATTACCAGCCGACGCTGGCTGACAGGGTGATTTCCATCGGGTCACCCACCAGCACGCGGGTATCGCCGCCGCTGCCGTAGTAGTAGCCAGTATCGAACAGGTTCTTCGCATTCAGCTTGAATTCGGTGTCCGGGCCGA
Organism: Cobetia sp. 29-18-1; assembly: GCF_029846405.1. Lineage (NCBI taxonomy): Bacteria > Pseudomonadati > Pseudomonadota > Gammaproteobacteria > Oceanospirillales > Halomonadaceae > Cobetia > Cobetia sp. 29-18-1. Next base: position 140,156 of record NZ_JARWKS010000006.1, on the reverse strand, counting down.
AGAAGTCATGACGCCAGCCGACGAAGGCATCTGCCACGGTGTAGGCATCCATCGAGAAGCTGTTGTCGTCATCGCCTTCACGCTCGCCGACATAGCGCACACCACCGCCGACACGCCACTCGCCGTAGTACGGGTCGATCGCCAGATCATGTGCCAGATAGAGGCTGGCCGCATTGAGCGCCGCATTCGGCAGACGATTGCCCTCGGTGCCTTCGGTATCCTCCAGCACTTCGGTATCGGTGTAGGCGTAGCTGAACAGCAGGGAAGTGCGATCCGTCAGGGCCCCTTCGAGGCTGAATTCCAGGCCTTGCGAGCCGGCTTCACCGATGGTGCGAGTCACACCATTGTCAGTGACTGCGACGTTTTCCTTGCGGATCTGGTAGAGCGCCACGGAGGTCGCCAGACGCGGATTCCATTGACGCTTGTAGCCGATCTCGTAGCCCTTGCCGAGCTCGGGGTCGAGGCTATCGCCGCTGTCACTGTCGCTGCCGTTCGGCACGAAGGATTCGCTGTAGCTAATGTAGGCGGAGCTGGCATCGTCGATGCGATAGAGCAGATTCGCGGAGGGCAGGAACAGGTCGTCGCTGTAATCGGGGTCAGACACGAAGTCCTCGCCCTGCCCGCTCTGCTGATCGAACCAGGTGTAGCGCCCGCCAAGGCCCAGAATCCACTTGTCGGTCAGATACCAGCGGTCGCTGACATAGACCCCGATGGCCTGGGTCTCGTCGAGACGATTGCTGCGCGAGGTATTGATGTCGTCGGAGGTCACCTGGGCCAGCTGGCCGTGGTTCACGTCGGTGACGGTGGAGACCGTGACGGAATCGCCGAAATAGCGCTCATCCAGATAGTCGCGAGTGGTCTCGTAATCGGCACCGATGACCAGCTGGTGACGCTGCCCCGCGATCTCGACATCGCCCATGGCGTCCAGCGCCGTGTAGTGCTCGCTGCGATCATAGCCCTGGTTCTCTTCGGCGCGCACGGTCACATCGCCGCTGTCGCTGACGTCGGTGACATTGGCGCGTGCATCGCTGTACTGGCGACGCGTCCAGCCGTAGGTCAGCTTCATGTCCCAGTTGTCGGTGACTTCCTGCTTCCACCAGGCATTGACGGACTCGTCATGGCCATAGACGCGGTTCCAGGATTCATCGAAACGCGTGCCACGCGTGACGTTGGCGGCGCTGCCGTTGTAGAAGACGGTGCCACGATCGATATCCAGCTCGTAGTCCTGGTACTCGTAGCTGATCTGGGCACTACTGTGCTCGCCTTCCCAACGCAGTGACGGGGCGATGGTGGTGCGACGGTCATTGCCGTACTCGCGCCAGGAGTCTTCATCTTCATGCGACAGGATGAAGCGATAGGCCAGGCCGGTATCCTCGATGGGGCCGGTGGTGTCCAGGGTGGTATTGCCACCGCCGAAGGAGCTGACCTCGCCACTGATCTCGGTATGCGTCTCGTACTGCGGACGCTTGGTGACCATGTTGATCACGCCGCCGGGGTTCTGCTGGCCCTGAAAGAGCGATGACGGCCCCTTGAGCACCTCGACGCGGTCCACGGTCGCCGTGGTGTAGGTACGGCGCGGCTGACGGATGCCGTCGATCAGCATCGAACCATCGCTGTTGCTGCCGAAGCCTCGCTTGACGAAGCCGTCTTCGGTGCCCCCCAGGGTGTTGCCCAGCTGGATACCCGCGACCGGCTGCAGCGCCTCTTCCAGATCATCCAGATTGAAATCATGCATGACCTGCTGGGTCACGACATTGATGGTGCGCGCCTGCTCGAGGAAGTCCACCGATTGCTTGTTGGCCAGGCTCGAGGCCTCGGCGCGGTAGCTGCCCGGCGCCACTTCGCCTTCACGCTCTCCGGTCACCACGATCACCGAATTCGCGACTGGCGACTCGTTTGAGGTGGCACCCTCTGCCGCCAGCGAAGTGCCCGGCAATGCCATCAGGCTGAAGATCAGGCAGGAGAAATGTCACTTGTTAGTGCTTGCAGCGCTATCCCGAGAATGATTTGGCACCTGAAAACCCTTTGTACGCGATGCGACAGCGTCCTGCTGAACCACACCTTTCCTCTGCTCGATGAGCAGAAAGTGGCCATGACTGACGCCCCCCGCGCCAGTAAAAGAGTCGCGAATGCTAATCTTTATCAAATGCTACCGCAACGAAAGTGCGTGATTTTTCCGCGGAATGACCTGAGCTTTGCCTTATTTGACGCTCAGAAAACCTCTATTTGCGTAATTCTACTGACATCGAACCGTCACACGCGCAATGCGCGACGTCAGACCATGGGCGCAATGACACAAGGCTTGGGAAACGCCGCATTGACACAGGGAGAATGAGCGCTCTACCCTGCACAGGTAGAACGAACACTCTCCTTCGTTGATTCGACCATGGCACCGACATGATCCAGCACGATATCGCCGCCCGCCTGGAGACGCTCTTCAGCCAGCGCGGCTTCGCAGAACCGAGTGTTGCCGAGCTCAAGGCAGCGTCAGACGTGAGTCTGCGCACCCTCTATCGCCACTTCCCCTCCAAGGAGAGCATGGTGATCGGTGCGCTTCAGCATCGCCACGAGCGCTACATGGCCTTCCTCGAAGAGGGAGTGCCCGAGGATGGCGCTGCGGCGCTCAGCCACCTCTACCAGCGGCTGGGACACTGGATGGCGTTCGAGGCGCCCAATGGCTGCATGTCGGTCAATGCCCTGGCGGCCTTTCCCGACAACCCACAGGTGCGCGAGGCCGTCGATCGCCACAAGCACGAGACTCTCGAGTGGCTCGGCCAACACAGCCGCCGCCCAGACCTCGCCACCGAGCTGTTCCTGATCCATGAAGGCGCCTCCTCCGCCTGGCTGGTGCTGGGCGAGAAGGCCATCGAGGCCGCACTTTCCACCACACTGACCCTGTTGGGAGCACCCCACCGATGAGCTCACTTGCCACAAGCAAAGACAGCATGCACGGCGTCTACCTGACCGGCCATGGCGGCCCGGAAGTGCTGGAAGTGCGTGACGACATTCCTCGCCCGACACCCGGCCCGCGTGACGTGCTGGTGCGGGTCGGCGCGGCTGGCGTCAACAATACCGACCTCAACACGCGGCTGGCCTGGTACTCCAAGGGCGATGGCGAGGCAGAGGATGCCAGCTGGTCCGGGCAGCCGATCCACTTCCCGCGCATCCAGGGGGCCGATATCTGTGGCGAGATCGTCGCGGTCGGCTCTGATGTCAGCCAGGCGCGCCTCGGCGAGCGTGTGCTGATCGAGCCCTGCCTGAGGGAGCACGACGGCCAGGCGCTGGAGTCCGCCTGGTATATCGGCGCCGAATGCGATGGCGGCTTTGCCGAATATACCCGGGTCGCGGCGCGCCATGCCCTGCGCGTCGAGAGCTCACTCAGCGATGTGGAACTCGCCTCCTTCCCCTGCTCCTACTCCACCGCCGAGAACATGCTGACCCGCGCACGGCTTGCCAAGGGCGAGCGCGTGTTGATCACCGGCGCCTCCGGTGGGGTCGGCTCCGCGGCCGTCCAGCTCGCCAAGGCCCGTGGTGCCCATGTGATTGCCGTGACCAGCGCGGCCAAGGCCGATGCCCTGCGCGATCTCGGAGCCGATGACATCGTGCTGCGCGATCAGCCACTCGACGAGGCGCTCAACGGCCAGAGTGTCGAGGTGGTCATCGATCTGGTGGGCGGCCCGCAATGGCCGCAACTGCTGGATATCCTGGGCTACAAGGGGCGCTACGCCGTCGCGGGTGCCATCGGTGGCGAGATGGTGGAACTCGACCTGCGCACGCTGTATCTGAAGGACTTGAGCTTCTTCGGCTGCACGGTGCTGGAACCGGAGGTCTTCCCCAATCTCGTGCGCCATATCGAGCAAGGCAACATCAAGCCGCTGGTCGCTGACACCTTCGCGCTGGCCGAGATAGCCACCGCCCAGGAGGTCTTCCAGCAGAAAGGTCACGTGGGCAAGGTCGTGCTCAAGGTCCGTCAGGACTGAAAGCCCCCTGCCCGCGCGACCGGCCAGAACGCAAAAGGGCTACCCGATGGGTAGCCCTTGTTGTGACTGAACGCTCATTGCTCGGCAGCTATTACTCGACGGGCATTGCTTGACGGGCATTGCTCGACGGTCACTGACAGACGATCTATAACAGACAATCGCGTGGCAATAATCAGTCGCTACGCTTGTCTTCGGTGTTGGTCTCGAAGTCACTCGCCGAGTGGCGCTCGATCAACTGCTCCTGCGGCTCTCCCCAGAAACGATTGACCATGCGACCCCGCTTGACCGCCGGGCGTTCGGCAATTGACTTGGCCCAGCGCTGCACGTGCGTGTAGTCCTGCACGGAGAGGAACTCGGCGGCGTCATAGAGCTTGCCTTCGACAAGTGCGCCATACCAGGCATAGATGGCGATATCCGCGATGCTGTATTCGTCACCGGCGATATAGGCGTTGTCGGCCAGCTGACGATCCAGCACGTCAAGTTGACGCTTGGTCTCCATCGCGAAGCGGTTGATCGGGTACTCGAGCTTTTCCGGGGCGTAGGCATAGAAGTGGCCAAAACCACCGCCCAGGTACGGCGCAGAGCCCATCTGCCAGAACAGCCAGTTCATGACTTCGACACGCTTGGCGGGGTCCTTGGGGATCAAGGCGCCGAACTTCTCGGACAGATGCAGCAGGATGGAGCCGGATTCGAACACGCGAATCGGCGTCTCGCCGCTTCTGTCCATCAGCGCTGGGATCTTGGAATTGGGATTGATCGCTACGAAATCACTGCCGAACTGATCGCCCTCGCCGATACGGATCGGCCAGGCATCGTATTCGGCGCCGCTATGCCCGAGCGCCAGCAGCTCCTCGAACATGATGGTGACCTTCACGCCGTTGGGTGTCGCCATGGAGTAGAGCTGGAAGGGATGCCCGCCGACCGGCAGCTCCTTGTCATGCGTCGGGCCCGCGATCGGCCGATTGGTACTGGCGAACTTGCCGCCACTCTCGCTTTCCCATGTCCAGACCTTGGGCGGCTGATAACTGTCGCTCATACCCTTGACTCCTTGGCATCCTGTTGAAGCTTCAAGACTGAAACTTCAAGACTTCGGTGACGTCAGACACGTCGGCGTGGCGCCGCTCTGACTCGGTAGACATGTTATGACGGTAAGGCGCTCGTGACACAAGGGGATGAAATGACAAGATTTTGTTGCTAGTATGCCACCAGTTTTTGGGGAGTAGCCCGCTCTCGTCACCCAACGAGAGTCTCGGATGTCAACATAGTCGGCAGGCATTGCCGTGGCACCGAGGACCCACCTATCCGGTCATGCCCGTGATCAGTCAGGACGAGGTTCGGCGAGACCAATGACAGTCAGACGCTTCCGGCCGGTGGTGTCTTTCTGTTATTGACTCGCAACCGGCCTGGAACATCCTGACTCATGCCTCTGCTACCGACATTTCTGCTTGCCTTCTCCATGTCCTGCGACGCCTTTGCTGCCGCCCTGTGCAAGGGAGCCGCCATACGCCGTCCCTCTCTGAAAGACGCCCTGCGCATCGGCCTCATCTTCGGGGTCATCGAAGCCATCACGCCCGTGATCGGCTGGCTGATCGGTCGCTCACTGGCCGTCCATGTCGAACAGTGGGACCACTGGATCGCCTTCGCCCTGCTGCTGCTGCTCGGTCTGCACATGATTCATGAGGGGCTCTCCAAGGACGAGGAAGACGAGGACTGCACCACACCTCAGTCGTTGCCCCGTCTGATGCTGACCGGCCTTTCCACCAGTATCGATGCCATGGCCGTGGGTGCCGGGCTTGCCTTTGCGGGCGTGAACATCGTCACCACTGCGCTGGCGATCGGTACCGCCACCTTCGTGATGGCCACCGCCGGCGTGATGCTGGGCGGTGTGCTGGGCAAGATGGTCGGCAAGCGCGCGGAAATCATCGGTGGCCTGGTGCTGATCGGCATCGGCACGACCATTCTGCTGGATCACACCGGCTACCTGGGTTGATCCGCTGCTGAAAAGCACCCCGAACGGCCCCGTGGTGGCCCCTGGCGATGTACGCACCCTCGCGTTGCGCCAAGGGCCCCCTTGAAAACCCTGACAATGGCGTCATTCAAGGGGGACACATGGCGTATTCTGTCGCTGGTCATTCAAGGCGCTTCATATCCAGGCACGTGATATTGATGACACGTGGTATCAAAGACACGTGATATCCGCCGCCTGATCAGCGATGACATGAAAGCCAACGCCGTGATCTTCCAAAGGGAGCCAGATTGCATGTATACACGCAAGCTTCATCCAGGCAGTGAATTCCCGGCCATCCAGGTCAAACGCAGCGACGGTGAGGCACTGACCCTCGGCAAGCCCCAGGGCGAGCATGACTGGCAGCTGGTCGTGGTCTATCGCGGCAAGCATTGCCCGATCTGCACCAAGTTTCTCAACAAGCTGGAGAGCTATCGCGAGCGCTTCAGCGCCCAGGGCGTCGATCTGGTCGCCGTGTCTGCCGATGATGAGCAGCAGCTCACGCAGCATCGCGAGTCGCTGGAGGTCAACTTCCCGCTCGCGTATGGGCTGACCCTCGAACAGATGCAATCGCTGGGACTGTTCATCTCGACGCCGCGCAGCGAAAAGGAAACCGATCACGACTTCCCGGAGCCTGCCTTCTTCATCGTCAATGGCGAAGGCAAGATCCAGATTCAGGAGATCGCCAACGCGCCCTTCGTGCGCCCTGATCTGGATACTCTCGTCGGTGGCATCGAGTTCATCCGCAAGCCGGATAACGACTACCCGATTCGCGGCACCCGCGATTACGACTGAATCCTTCAGGGTTCACGCCGTCACACAGACGCCCCGCAGCCTCGTGCTGCGGGGCGTCTGTATATCTGGGCCTGTTGCTTGCCACCTGGCCTTCACCTCGCCCGCTTTGCGCTTTTGGTCTCTTTTCATGACGCCGCTGATAGGTGCTGAAAACAGGCCACGAAAAAACCACGAAAAAAATATGATCCCGTGACATCCAGACGAGAAAGGCCAGCGTTATGAACAGTGCAAGGGAGACAACGACACACCTGCAACCGCTAGCTGAACCTTATCTGTCTACGGAGTCGTCAAGATGAAAACAATCGCCTGTATCTCTGGTATTTTCGCTGCCCTCGCATTGAGCCCGCTGGCTCAAGCCATGGAGGTTCCCGAGAGCGTCACGGTGCCAAAAGGCAACGAAGTCGCCATGGAAACCGTCGGTGTCGGCAAGATCAAATGGGCCTGCGAAGCCAAGGACGATGGCACCATGGGCTGGGTCTTCAAGGGTCCGGATGCCGCCCTGAATGATGCCGATGGCAAGCAGGTCGGCAAATACTATGGTCCGCCCGCCACCTGGGAATCCATGGATGGCTCCAAGATCACCGGCACACAGCTGGCGGTTGAGCCCAACGGCAAGGGCAATATTCCGCTGCAGCTGGTCGAAGCCAACCCGGCCGAAGGTGAAGGGCATATGCAGGGCGTCACCTATGTTCAGCGCCTCAATACCCAGGGCGGTGCCGCACCTGACATGGCCTGTGATGATGCTCACAAGGACAAGGTCGAAATCGTGATGTACCAGGCCGATTATCTGTTCTACAAGGCCATGTAATCTCAAGCCTTGAATAGAATGGATTCACCACTCGATGTCGTGTGACAAAGCGCATTGACACAGGGAAGGTGCGATCATGAAAAGCCCCGACATGCATAGGCATGTCGGGGCTTTGTCGTCATCAATCCCGGCGGGGAAATGACGACTCAGCATGAAATTGAACAAGCAAAATCCGGTGATCATGCAGGCGATAACAGCGACGCTAAAAGAGGTGATCAGGGAGGCCATCACGAAGACGGTCAAGCCTCCCATTTCGGTGCCAAAGCCGTGAGATCATTCCCCCGGCCTGTGGACCGATCTCTGATCCAGCGAGCTGCCGTCAGACCAGCGCCAGCATCGTATAGGGCGCTTCACAGGAGTGGCGCTCATCGCGTTCATCCACGCTACCCAGCTCATGATTGCGATCATTGTCATAGACCACGAAGAGCCGTTCGCGATCCAGTACCGCAAGCCCTTCCGCCTTGTGCTCGAACTCCAGCACGCGACCATCCTCATGCGTCACCAGCGTCGGGGGTTTGCCTGCGTGGAAGTCGGCCAGCGACAGCACCCACAGATAGCCCCCGATCACCTCTTCACTGCCCTGCTCGGTCTCGAAGCTGGTCACCAGATAGAGACGTGCGTGATAGGGATCATATTCCAGGCTCGAAAGACCACACTCGTGATTCACGCCCTCATACTCGGCTGGATCAAAGGCATAGACGTCGTGAAGGTCCTCGATGAACTCGATATTGTCGCTGTCGGTCATGGCATAGCGCGCCCCGATGACGCGACGCACGTACGCGAAGTCATCATGCGAGTTGCCTTGTTCGCGCACCCCGAACAGGATCAGCCCATCGCCCTTGTCACTCGGCACGACCGCCAGGCCTTCGATCTTGTAGTACGGCTGGCCAATGGCCGCTTCCAGCTTCTGACGGAATTCCAGTGAGCCCTCGACCCCGTCACGCGGGTCCGGGTCGACCACCTGCACCTTGTCCGGCTCGCCCAGCGGCCAGATCAACAGGTGGTTGTAGGCATTCAGGGCATGACTCTCGCTGTCGATGCGATCAAACCCGGTGGTCGCCAACATGTGACGGCCATCGGTGGTCAGCGCGAAGTCTTCATATTTGACCGCCTGACGGATCAGCGGCGTGGTCAGATACTCGAGCTGACTGTCATCCGGCCCTTGCGAATCCAGTGGCAAGGAAAAGACCGCCGAGCGCCCCTCGCCCGGAATCGGCTTGTCACTCGCCATCAACAGACGCTCGCCGTCATAGGCCACGGCGGAAATCTCCGCGTTCACCAGCTTGCCAGCCTCATCCTTCAAGCCGGCCGGAAAACAATGGATCGTGCCCTGTTGCGTGATACGTACCTTCGCCATGCATGGCTCCTTGAAATGAAACGTCATGACATTGGGACAGGCCATGCAGGATTGAGTTCGGGACAATGCATGCCGCCCTGTCTCAGGCAGGCCAATAACAGGGGCATACCCAGAGACTGGGACAGAAGCAGAAAAGCGTCTGCCTGGTACCACAGCGCCCCGCGAGACTCCATCAGTCAGGAGTATCGCGGGGCGCTGTATGCATCAAGCCACAAACGTCAGGACGCTGGCTTACGTACAGGCTAGCGTGTGCGGCTCACACTTCCCTGGCCGGCGCCGCCAGCACCGTCTCGTGATTGCCACCTCCAGCGGCCTGCTGTGCGTGAGTGCCCTGCTTGCGAGCGCTGCGCGCACGCCAGGTGATGGAGATGGCCAGCACCACCAGCATCGCCCAGGGGTAAGGCGTGAAGAAGGACGCCATGGCACTCGGCGCCGCGACGCCCGCCTCGGCGGCACTGGCAGCGATCACCTGCTGCCAGACGGCCACCGCGATATGCCAGGGCAGCAGGAAGAAGACCGTGCAGACGGCGCAATCCATCAGGTTGGCACTGCGCTCTGGCGCGATACCGAACTTCTCGGCCAGCTTGCGCACCAGGCCCGGCCCGACCAGCAGCAGCGCTGGTGCATTGGCAGACAATGGAATGGAGGCCGCCACTGTCACGGCGACAATGCCGGTCTCGGCACCGGTGCGTGTCTTGATGAGACTCTCGTTGGCCTTGTCGAGCAGACGACGCATCAGACCGGCATCCAGAATCACCTGTGTCAGCGCCAGTACCATCAGGGCGAACAGCACGGCGCCGGTCACCGAGGCGATGCCATTCTCGATCAAGCCGGTGCTTTCACCGCGCTGTGCCGGCAGCGCAAAGATATCGCCCAGACTGATGGCGCCGATCGCGAGAGCGCAGAGCATGGCAACCAGATTGCCGAAGAACATCGCTTCGATGATATGGCGACGCTTGAGGGCCAAGCCGACCACCACGGCCAGAGGCAACAGCATGACCAGGCCGAGCGCATTGCCTGATGCCAGCGCAGGCACCTCGGCCAGCGCTGTCTCGCTGCCACCGGCCACCAGGAAGATCACCACGCAGATGGCAGCTGCGGACAGTGCCAGCGGCAGACGCGTGCGAATGACATCCGCGACCTGCGCCCCCTGGGTGAAGGACGACACGATGGTGGTATCCGAGACTGGCGACAGGTTGTCACCGAAGGCTGCCCCCGAGAGCAGCGCCACCGCCAGCATCGTCGGGTCCGCGCCCAGCATCACGCCGGCCGGATACAACACGGGGCCAAGGCCGATGACAGTGCCCACGCTGGTGCCCGTACCCAGCGAGAACACCATGCAGATGGCGAAGGCGAGCACCACGAAGACACCACCGGTGGCACCCATCGAGGCACCAATCCATTGCAGCCCATCGATGAGCCCACCTGCCATCATCAGCTTGCCGAAGACCCCGGCGAGCAGCCATAGGGCAATGATGGCGGTCGCGGTGTGGTTGCCCATGCCACGCAGCAGGCTCTCGCAGTAGGCCGAGCGGTCACGACACAGAAAGAGCCCGACCCCCATCGCCAGCCAGGCGCAGGCCCAGAAAGGCTGGGTGCCTGCACGCTCGAATACCGAGAGGTAGATCAGCCCCGCCACCAGCACCATCAGCGGCACCAGAGCACCCACCACACCACCCCGAAACACCAGTTCCTTCGTGTCCTGTTGCTGCATATTCCTGTCCCTCACACGCGAGTCTTGTTATTGGAGTCATCCTTGCCTGGCGGGCCTGCACATGACGGCCCAGGCCCCCACCAGACAGCCACAGGCTATGCGAGCCACTGGCGTGACGACCAATGCCAAAATCAGTGGCAAGCGATTACTTTTTCACATGACCAAGCAATCTCTCTGCCAAACATTAGAAAATCAGGTATTTCACATACTAAAGCGCTAACAAGCCAGTGATCTGTCAGGGTGCTGCCGCATCAATCAGCGTTGCTGCAAGGCAGTGTTGGTGAGAGACAGCTTTGGAGAGAGACCGTCCTGGCGAGTGGTATCAGCTGCGAAAGCTCGCTGAGCTGGGGCCTTGAGGCAGAACGCGGTTCGACACTCGCCCCTGCACAGGCTTGCAGGGGCGCATGCGGACAAGTGAAACGCCGGGAGGATGATCGTGGGTGAAGGCAGGACTGACGCCAGCGCCGCGCGCGCAAGCGTGTGATCGGCAAGTGCGCGATAAAGGGGCACGCATTGATCTTCTGCACCGATCTCCTCTGCACCGACCTTCTGCACCAATCCTCTGCACCATCTTCATGAACCGAAGAGTCAGCGCAGGAGCCCGGGCGAGTGGCAGTTCACACCATGCCGGGCGATCAGTGCAGCACATTGCGAATGAAGCGCAGCATCCCGGTGCCCGTGTTGTGGTAGCGGTAGGCCTGATCACTGGGATAGACATGGAAATCCCCGGCGTGAATGACGATTTCCTCACGTTCCAGTGTAAGGGTCAGCTCGCCTTGCGTGACCACCAGCATCTCGTGCCAGCCGGCATCATCGGGCGCGGAGTCATAGTGCTCGCCGGGGGCGAGGGTCCAGTCCCATAACTCGACTTCCTGGGTCGCCGGTTTGCTGGCCAGCAGCACGGCGCGGCTTTCGGGCGCCTGCCCGACCCACGCCACCTCATTGATGCGTGCCGAATCTTCGCTTTCCGGGGGCTGCACCAGCGCGTAGAAGAGCACCCCAAGCGCCTCGGCGAGCTTGTCGAGCGTGCCCAGGCTGACATTGACGTCGCCCTTCTCGATGTTCACCAGCATGCGGCGGCTGATCTCGGCCTGATCCGCGAGTGCCTGCTGGCTCAGCTCGGCGGCCAGACGCAGACGGCGAACATTGGCCGCGACATGGACCAGAACATCGGGTCGATCTTTACTGTTGTGCAATATAGTGCGCATCCGTACAATCCCGCTGACGATGAGGGAAGCCGACGTCCAACTGGCCTCAAGCTCCCTTCCCTTGCTACCTCAATGTCCCTGAATCATGCCGCATGTGTTCTTGACTGACCATGCCCGTCATCCACTGGATCGCTCAAGGAGACTTCAATGTCCGTTGCCGTCGCCGCCTCCTCTTCTCGTCTGTGGCCCGTCGCCATACTGCTGGTCGCCATGTGCTCGATCCAGAGCGGTGCTTCGCTGGCCACGTCCCTGTTCCCGATGATCGGCGCGGCGGGCGCGACGGCGATTCGTCTGATCATCGCCTCGATTCTGCTGCTGGCCATTCTGCGCCCGTGGCGCAAGCCGGTGACGCGCAAGGCCTGGAAGTCCATCACCATCTACGGCGTGGCGCTGGGCGTGATGAACCTGCTGTTCTACCAGGCCCTCAAGACGGTACCGCTGGGCATCGCCGTGGCACTGGAATTCACCGGCCCGCTGGCCGTGGCACTGCTGAGCTCGCGCCGCTGGATCGACCTTGGCTGGGTGGCGCTGGCGATCACCGGGCTGGTCCTGCTGCTGTTGCTGGGTGAGGACACCGCCGCGCCGATCGACCCCGTCGGTGCCGCCTTCGCCCTCGGCGCTGGCCTCTGCTGGGCGCTGTATATCCTGTTCGGCCAGAAGGCCGGCGCAGGCAATGGCACCCAGAGCGCGGCGCTGGGCATCACGATCGCGGCGGTGGTCGTCGCGCCCGTCGGGCTGATGGAGGCCGGCAGCGCCATGTTTTCCGTGGATATCCTGCCGTTGGCACTGGCCGTCGCGGTGCTCTCGACCGCGCTGCCCTACACCCTCGAGATGGTGGCCTTGCCGCGCCTGCCGACCCACACCTTCGGCACCCTGATGAGTCTGGAACCCGCCATCGGGGCGCTCTCCGGCCTGTTGTTCCTCGGTCAGACGCTGGGCATCTTCCAGTGGCTCGCCATCGGTCTGGTCATCGCCGCCTCGGTGGGCACGACGCTGACCGGTCGCAGCAAGGAAGTCTTCGATGGGCCGGTGCCGGATTGAGGATGGCGCTGCCGCCCGCAGTTGAGCCGTGCAGACATACCGTTCAGGTGCCCCTTGTCAGGAAGAACGGGACGGTGAATCAAGACGCAGCGTGGGATATCGTGTCTTCCTCTATCACGCTTTTCGAGACAGGAGACCGCCAGATGACATCGCCACGTTCCGCGTCTTCCCCACCCTCCGCTGCGCGCTCCACCGCCCAGATGGTGGTGTGGTTCGGGCTGAGCTTCCTCACTGCCGCCATCGGCGCGCTGGCCTCGGTTGACGCCAAGACCTTCTATGCAAGCCTCACCCAACCGGCCTGGGCCCCGCCGGCGGGTGCCTTCGGGCCGGTGTGGACGGCGCTGTTCGTGATGATGGCGCTCGCCGCCTGGCGTGTCGCGCGCGATGGCTTGCATGCCAGCAATGGCTTCTATTGGCGCCATCGTCTGGCGCTCGGGCTGTTCGTGGTGCAGCTGGTCGTCAACGGCCTGTGGAGCTGGCTGTTCTTCGCCTGGCATCTCGGTCAGGCGGCGTTCATCGACGTGCTGGTGCTGTGGACGCTGATCGCCGTCACCCTGATCGCCTTCTGGCGTATCAGTCGCCTGGCCGGGCTGTTGATGCTGCCCTATCTGGCGTGGGTAACGCTGGCCAGTGCGCTGACCTGGTCCGTCTGGCAAGCCAATCCGGCCCTGCTGGGCGGCTGAACCATCAGCGATCGACCTGACGACCGATGAGCGGCCAGCACTCGGGCCCCGACGCCAGAACATCCCTCGCGGACACCAAACGACAACGCCCGGCCGACACTCGCATGAGTCTCGGCCGGGCGTTGTCGTATCAAGCGTCGTCTTTCTGGTGCAATTCTTGCTGGTGCGATGATGCCTTGCGGTCCTCTGGCGCCGCCGTGCGGGCCTGGTGAGCGATCAGATTTCCTGACACGCCTTCAAGCGACCTTCCTCTACTACCAGCACGCGATCCGCGACCTTGCGCAGCAGTGCCGCATCATGACTGACCAGCACCAGCGCCGTGCCCTGCTCGCGCACCATCTTCACCATGCAGGCGATCACCTCCTGCTGAACCAGCGGATCAAGACGTGAGGTCGGCTCATCGGCGAACACGAAGCGCGGCTTGATCAGCATCAGACGCAACAGCGCGAAACGCTGCAGCTCGCCACCCGAGACCTGTCCAGGCAGTCGCGAGAGCAATTCCGGCGCCAGGCTCAGTTGCTCCATCAGCTGCGGCAGCTGGCTGTCGTCGAGACGATGGCGTGCGCTGAGATCCTTCAACAGGCGCCCCAGTGTCCGGCGTGGCGGGAAGGTCGCCACGGGGTCCTGATAGAGCTTCTGATACTCCAGGCGTTCGGCATGCTGGACCACGCGTCCTGAATGCGGTGGCAACAGGCCGAGCAGCGCATCGCCCAGCGATGACTTGCCACAGCCTGAAGCGCCCTGGACGCCGATGATCTCACCGCTCTTCACACTGAGTTCCACGTCACGCAGCAATGTGGTGTCCCCGCGCGCGATGGTCAGATTCTCGGCGCGGATGATGGTCTCGCCTGCCGCCTTGCCATCACCGCTCGCACTGTCGGCTGCCGGCTTGAAGGCGGCCTCCGGCCAGGCCTGCGGCGCGGCATTCACCAGCCGTCGGGTATAGGCATGTGTCGGCGCGGCCAGCACGTCACGCGTCGCGCCCTGCTCGATCACCTGCCCCCTGCGTACCACCATCAGGCGGCCACCGATCTGGTGTGCCAGCGCCATGTCATGGGTGATGACCATCAAGCCGGCACGCGGTGTCTCGGCCAGTGACTTGAGCAGCAGCTCGCCGATCTCGCTGACGCGGGCGGCGTCCAGCCCCTTGGTCGGCTCGTCGGCGATCAACAGCGGCGCGCCGCCGGCACGGGCAGCGGCAAAGGCCACACGTTGCGCCATGCCACCGGACAGCTTGCCCAGCAACTGCTCGCTGGCCGCGGCGACACCCAGCTGCTCCAGATCGCTGCGTGCGGCCGCGTGGGAGGCCTGCGCCGAACGCCCCGCGACCAGACGATATGCCTCACCGACCTGACGAATCACCTTCATCAGCGGGTCCAGCGCCAGCCAGGGCTCCTGGGGCAATACCGCCAGGCGGCGACCCCAGAGCGGGCGACGATTCTCTGGCGTATGCAGAGGATATTGCTCACCGTCAAGCCACAGGCTGCCGGAGGCCACAAGCTCCGAGGGCAGCGTGCCCAGCAGTGCCTGAGCCAGCAGACTCTTGCCGGACCCCGTCTCACCGATCACCACCAGCGGCTCTCCCGCCTTGAGCGCAAGCGAGACAGGCTCCAGCAGCATCGTCTGCGCGCCCCGGACCCGCACGCTCACATCCTCGGCACTCAGCACCACATCATCCGCCGTTGCCCCAGGCCGCGTGTGAGAGGCAGGCGTAGTCATTGTCGCGACATTCATGGGCGCGCTCCTTCGAGGGTGTCAGCGGCGGTTGACGTTCTGGCCTTGCTGCCGGACATCAGCAACAGCCCCAGCAACAGCAGGAAGGTGACCAGCACCGGCGTCAGCAGCGCGAACGGCGCTTCACGCCAGTATGGCAACAGCTCGACCATCATCGTGCCCAGCTCCGGCGTGGGCTCCGGAATGCCGACGTGCACGAAGCCCAGCGCGGCAATCGCCATCAAGGCATTGGCCATGCCGAAGGCCATCGCCGTCATCATCACGGGCGCCATTTCCGGCCACAGGTGATGACGAAAACGGTACCAGGCCCCGAAGCCCAGCAGACGGCTGGCCTCGACGCCGGGACTCGCCAGCACGCTGCGACCGGTAGCGCGAGCCAGGCGGAAGAATTCCACCCACAACACCAGCGACAGACCCAACCACAATGCCAGCGGCGTCGACGGCAGAATGACGCTGACCATCAGCACCAGCAGCAGCCCCGGCAATGCCAGCAGGCTGTCTGCCACCAGGCTCAACAGGCGCTCGGCCCAGCCACCGCGTCCCGCGGCCAGCAGGCCCAGCGAGATACCCGAAAACGCGGCCAGAATCACCGCCCCCGCGGCAATGGAAAGCGACAGCCCAAGCGCCGCCACCAGGCGGTGATACAGGGAGCGCCCAAGGTGGTCATAGCCCAGCGGGGCGCTGGTGATCACCTCGCCGGCGTCAGAGACACCGACGGCATCCGCGCCCTGCAGCGCACGATAGAGATGCTGCTCCAGCGGGTCTCCCGGTATCACCAGATTGCCCAGCAAGGCCAACAGCACCAGACTGGCGACCATCGCGGCCCCGATCACCCGGCGCAACGGCCAGTCAAGACGGGGACGACGCACGGCTTCCACGCGCTGCGGCGCAAGCCCTTCCACCACCTGATTCATTTCACACCCCGTGGGTCCAGTTGGCGACCCAGCAGATCGACCAGCAGATTGATCAAGACAAAGCCGACGCCCAGCACCAGGGCGGTGCCCTGCACCATCGGCACATCGCGCGAGAAGATGGCGTGCACCAGCGCATGGCCGATGCCCGGCCAGCCGAAGATGCTCTCGATCACCACCACCCCTTCCACCAGGGTCACGAACTGCAGTCCCAGATAGGTCACCAGCGGCAAGGCCACATGGCGCAGGCCGTGACGCCAGAAGGTCTGGGCGTTGCTGAGGCCCTTCCAGCGCGCGAAATCATGAAAGGCCGTCTGGGTGACGGCGGCCATGGCATCACGTGCCAGGCGTGCCGATACCGCTGCCAGCCCGAGCGCCAGCGTCATCGCCGGCAGAATGAAGTGCTGCGGCTCACCGTGACCGGCGGCCGGCAGCAGGCCCATCTCCACCGAGATCAGCAGGATCAGCACCAGCGCCAGCAGGAACTGCGGCGTGGCACGCAGCAGACTGCAGACGGCCAGCAGGCTACGGTCCAGCCAGCCACCGGCACGCAGACCGGCCAGCAGCCCCAGCGGCGGGCCGATCAGCAGCGAGATGCCCAGCGCCGCGCCGGCGAGCGACAGGGAGTTGCCCAGCTGATGACGAATCTCCACCCACACCGATTCACCGGAAATCAGCGAGGTGCCAAGCTCCAGGCGCAGGATATCGCCCAGCCAGTAAAGGAAGTGCAAGCCGCCCTGTGCCTCGAGGCCCAGTTCGGCGCGTACCGAGGCCGCAGCGGCCGCATCCAGCGCATCATAGCCATAGCGGCCGGCCGCGATGCGCCAGGCGGCATCGCCGGGCAGACTCTGCATCATCAGATAGCTGGCGCCGCCAACCATCAGCACCACCATCAATAGCTGCAACAGACGTGAAGGGAGATTCATTGTGCCCACCGCAATTCTGAAAGGCCGAAACTTCGCTCCCAGGGATCTACCTGAGCGCTTTGCAGTCGATTGGAGATCGCCAGGTTCTGGTAGTACCAGGCGATGGGGATCACGGGCAGCGCCCGCTGGATCACGCCGCTGGCCTGAGCGCGCGGGTCCTGCCCTGCGGGCGTGGGCCCGTAGCCCTCGCGCGCCATGCGCTCAAGCTCGGCGGTGAAGTCCGCATCGAACCAGCCCATCGCGCCCCAGTCGCCACCGGGGGCCTCGGGGGTTCCCGCGTAATCGCTCAGCACGTTGCCGATGGGGTCCGGCACCATGGCCAGATTGCGCGCGAACAGCGCCATGTCGAGACTGCCGTCGTGGTGGCCGGCCGGAATCGCCGAGAAGTTGGTGATATCCAGACGCGTCTGGATGCCGATGGCGTGGAACTGGCGCTCCAGCACCGTGGCGACCAGCGGCAGCTCCGGGCGGTCCGAGAAGGTGATCAGGCTGATCGCGAGACGCTGGCCATCCTTGTGGCGGATGCCATCCTCCGCGACCTTCCAACCTGCGGCGTCCAGCAATGCACGCGCCTTGGCGACATCCTGATGCAGCTCGGGCAGTGCGGGGTCATGCCAGCCTTCCACCATCGGCGGGAACAGCTGGCTGGCGCCACGCGGATAGCGCAGCACGACCTGAGCGATGGCGGTGCGATCGATCGCCAGACTCAATGCACGCCGTACAGCGGGGTCCTGGAAGGCCGGATGATTGGCGTTGACCTTCAACAGCATCGTGCGCGGCGTCGCGGCCGCCGCTAGAGTCACACGCGGTGACTGGGAGAGACGCTGGCGACTGGCGGGGTCCAGCCCGTAGGTGAAGTCGGCATCTCCGCTCTCGGCGATCAATGCCCTGCCCTCGGCGCGGCTCACCGCCTGATAGCGCGCCTGGCGCACCTCGGGCTGCGGGCCCCAGTAGTCCTCGAAGGCGGTGACTTCCAGGCTCAAGGGCGGCGTCATGCGCAGCATGCGATAGGGGCCAGTGCCGATGACCTGCTGGGCGGTGCCCGTCTCATCGAAGGCTGCCGGCGCGAGTATCTGCTGGCGATAATCGGCCAGATAGGCGGGCAATGCGGCGAAGGGCTCGCTGAGGGCAATCACCAGCGTCTGGGCATCTTCGGCGACGATCCGCTCGACCGGCACCGACTTCAACAGACCCGGCTTGGCACGTGCGATCTCGAGCACCTGACGCGCCACCTCGGCATCCAGCTGGCTGCCATCATGGAATTGCACGCCGGAGCGGAGCGTGAAGCGCCACTCCAGGCCGTCATCCGAGACCTCCCAATCGCTCGCCAATCCCGGCTGCAGCTCTCCCGTGGCATCCACCTCGACCAGTGTCTCGACGATCTGCATGCGCTGGAAAAGAATGCCGCTGAGCAGCGGGTCCGCCCCCTTGATGTCGAAGGGCCCCACGATCTCCAGACGCCGTGTGTCAGCCGCCGACGCTTGCGCCGCTGAGGCATCTTGCGCATGGCTGGGCTGCACCACGGCCAGGCTCAGCGCGACGCTGGCGACGGCCAGCTGCCTGCGATCGTGAAGGAAGGTTCGGTATTGCCACCGAAGCCTTGAGAGCAATTTGACCATCGATATCGCGAGTCCCGAGCAAGAGCATGGATGCCGACGCGCAACCGGCGCCGACGAACAAAAAACGCAATGTTATAGTGTAACTATTACATTTTGGCAACTCTCGACTCACCTTCTACGACTGGGCAACGCTGGACAGGCACTTGAGAGGCACTTGTGAGGTGCTTGAGAGGTGCTTGAGAGACACTTGAGAGATGCGGGACAAGTACTGGACAGGCATTCACTTGTCAGCGGCAACCCAACATCCGATGATAGATGGCAAACTACATTAGTATGCGCTAACCGACTGGTCCGCTATTCTGGACGAATGGTCATCAGTCCGCGCATCTGTGCCCCTACCCTCAACAATAAGCGACAGGATCATGGATGATCTCAGCATTACCCCTATCAGCGATTCGGCTTGCAGCAGCTATCTGAGCGCCGCGGCTCGGCGACTGTGCTGCGGCAACATGCTCGCGACCTACAAACGGCATGGCATGAGCTGGGACGAGGAGCTGTTCAGCGAGCGCTGGCGGGACAACGAGAACTACGCGATACGTATCAATGGCGAGTGGGTCGGCTTCATCAGCCTCAAGGCCCTGCCGGATATCCTGTATCTGCGCGACCTGCAACTGGTGCCACATTGGCAAGGCCGTGGTGTCGGCTCCGCCTGCCTGAACTGGTTGATCCAGCTGGCAACGCAGCAGGAGTACGGCCAGTCGCTGATGAAAGACCGAGCCTCCGAGCTCTCCCCGGGCGCTCAGCCCTGTCCGCGCGCGCTGCGCCTGAGAGTCTTCTCCGACAGCCCGGCATTGGCGCTCTACCAGCGCCACGGCTTCACCCTGGTCAATGAGCAGTGCACCCCGACGCGCAGTGGCAGCATCATGGCACTGGAAAGACCCCTCGCCTTCCAGACAGCGCCGACGCTCGCCCCGCGGGGTGATCACGCGCCCCTGCCCCTGTCGGGCAATGCCTCTCTCGACACGATCATCGGCGACCTTACCGAGGAAGACGCCTTGACGATCACCGCCAAGCGCAAGCGACAGTCCCCTCCGGCCGCGCGGAATATCGCGCATCATTAGGCGATTTCCCGTGCGCGATTTCCGCCAGATACGACAATGCCCGGTCCTATGACCGGGCATTGTCGTTCAGGGCTCATTCACCATCATGGGGTGAGATTTTACTGCGCTGATGGCTGATGGGCTCCTCCTCAGCGGGCGAGGAAGTCCAGGATATAGCGCACGGTATCCTGCGGCTTTTCATCCGTCACCCAGTGACCGGCATCCTTCACCCAGATCAGCTCGGCACCCGGAATGGCGTCTGTCAGCATCGGGGCGTAATCCGGCTTCTGGAAGTTGTCCTTGTCGCCCCACAGCACCAGAGTCTTGATCTCGATATTCTTGAGCTCACCGGCGATGGCCTGGGTGTATTCCTTGTTGAGACGACGCATGTTGCGGAAGAAAGCCGCCTTGCCTTGCTCGCTGTTCCACTGGGACACATAGCGCTCGACCATTTCTTCGGTCGCGACGGCCGGATCATGCACACCACTGGGCATGAAGCCGCGCATGGTGCTGATGAATTCCTCGACGCTGGTCGCTTCCTCGACGCCCGGCTCCAGCAGCTGCTTGAACTCCGGAATCGGCCAGGAATCGAAGCATACGCTGTCGATCAGTACCTGACGGCGAACACGCTCGGGATGATTGACGGCCATCAGCTGACCGATACCCCCGCCGATATCATGCGAGACGACATCCGCGCTCGCCACACCCAGTGAATCCATCAGCTTGATGAAGATGCGTGTCTGGGCATTGATGGAAACGTCAGCATCCACCGGCATGTCCGACTCGCCATAGTTGAGCATGTCCGGGGCGATGACACGATAATGCCTGGCCAATTCCGGCATCACATCACGCCACATCAGCTTGTTGGTCGGAATGCCGTGAATCAACAACAGCGGCTGACCTTCACCCATTTCCTTGTAGGCAATGCGGTGACCTTCGATCATCGCATAACGGGTTTCCAGGGCTTCCATTGTCACGTTGTCGTGGCTCATTGCTGACCTCTTCGCTTGATGAATACTCAATCACGGCCTGGCGAAACAGTGCTATATCGCGGTGTTGCCGTGAACGTGGGACCACTTTACGGATTCCTGAGCGATCACTCAAGCACGATTTTGATTGATTGCTCAAAATACGCTTTAATGGCCCCATCAAATTCAAGGGAAACGCCCATGGCCCGTGTCATCAACCGCAGTCTGCTCGATCTTCGCCGCCTGACCATCAACCTGGTGACCTACCCGGAAGGCCACAGCGTGATGCGCCACAACGACCCGATGGGCAGCGGCAGCTACTACAAGCTCAATATCGTGCTCAAGAAGCCCCGCCAGGGCGGTGTCTTCGAGACCGATGGCAGCCTCTTTCGCCTTGCGGACCGCGTGGTGCTGTTTCGCCCCGACCTTCACGAACACAGCGTCAGCCGCATCGAGCGCGGCAAACGCGTACTGCTGAGCATCGCCTTGCACGCGCCCTGGCGCTGACCCGCAATGGGACTGCGCAAAAGAACCTGACCCAAAAGCGGATAATGAGCCAGATAGCGGGTAGCGCCTGGCGACAAAAAACGCCAGTCAGCAATCGCTGACTGGCGTTTTTTCCCACCTGAATCCAGGCCAGGAACGACGTGCTCGACAATGTGCTGCCTTGGCTATTCCATCCGGTCCAGCCCGACGCGATAACGGGCAAAGCCCATCTCGTCCTGATCCACCAACGTCATCGGGTAGACCGCCTGGGCATCAATGAACTGCTGCGCATCCGCGCCGGGGGCGGTGGTGAAGCGAATGTCCAGCGGGGTATCGGTGTCGATCGCGGCGAGCCGCCAGTTGTGATCCGCCGCGGGGTCCACCGCGCCCTGCTGCTGTGTCTGGCGCGAGATGTACTGGGCCAGAATGCTGCGATTTTCATCCGGTGACGCGAAGGCGACATGTGACTCTCCGGTGCCGGGGAAGTCCTCGCCGTAGGCGCGATAGTTGTTGGTCGCAAGCAGGAAGACATCGTCGTCCTTGACCGGCTCGCCCTGGTAGGTGAGGCCCTGGATACGGTGGGCATCGGCGTCGATCAGCGTGCAATTGCCGTCGTAACGCGCCGGCTGCGTGACATCCACCTGATAGTCGACGCCATCGATCACGTCGAAGTTGTAGCTGCGGAAACCTTCCCAGTTGATCAAGGGCTGGGGCGTGGCGAGACCCGGATCAATGCGATGGAACTGGCCGGCGCTGCACTCGAGCCATTCCCGCACTTCCCTGCCGGTGACCTTGAGCGCCACCAGCGTATTCGGATAGAGATAGAGATCGGCGGCATTGCGGAAGCTCAGCTCGCCCGCCTCCATCTCGGTGAACTGGGTCGGGTCATTGTGACGGCCGCCGACCTTGAACGGCGCAGCCGCCGAGAGAATCGGCAAGCCTTCCAGGTCCGGGTCGCCTTCGACGAAGCGTTTGACGTAATCGGCCTGGGCGCGATTGACGACCTGGATCGTCGGGTCGTCCTGCACCAGCGCCAGATAGCTCTTCATCGCCGCACTGGCGCGGCCGATGCTGCGATTGACGTACTCGCGCGTGGCGTCGTGCTCATGATCGATCAGCGCCGCCAGTTCGGCATCTTCCGCCACCTGTGCCTCGCCGCCCACCTGAATCGGGCGGGCTTCTGTCTGACCGCTCACGACCCGCCACTGGCCCGAGGCATTGCTCAGTTCGAGATCCATCACGCCCACATGGCTGCCCCAATGCCCCGGCATCATCGCCGGCACGCCATTCAGGGTGCCCCTGGCGATATCGGCCCCCGGTACCTCGGCGAATTCCTCGCTGGGGAAGACGGCATGGGCATGCCCGAAGGCAATGCCATCGATGCCCTCGACCTGCGAGAGGTAATACACCGAATTCTCGGCCATCACCCGATAAGGGTCGGTCGAGATGCCGGAGTGCGGGATGGCGATCACCACATCCGCGCCCGCCCGGCGCATCTCGGGTACCCAGCGCCTGGCGCTCTCGGTGATGTCCTCGGCCGTCAGGCGGCCCTGGAGGTGCTTGCGGTCCCAGGTCATCACCTGCGGCGGCGCGAAGCCGATATAGCCGATCTTCAATGTCTGAGCGTTGCCCTCACTGTCGGTGAAGGCATGGGGGGTGATCTGGTAGGGCGTGAAGTACGGCTCGCCTGTCGTGGCGTCCAGCAGGTTGGCGTTCACATAGGGGAACTGCGCGCCGGACAGCGCCCGTTCGAGATACTCGAGCCCGTAATTGAATTCATGATTGCCGATATTGCCGACATCGTAATCCAATTGATTCATGACCTTGTAGGCCGGGAAGACATCGCCCTCCTCGAGCCCCTCCGCCGCCATGTAATCGCCCATCGGGCTGCCCTGGATGAGGTCGCCATTGTCCAGCAGCACGCTGTTGGCCACCTCGGCACGCGCCTGCTTGATCAGACTCGCCGCGCGGACCAGACCGATGCGCACGCTGGGACGGTCCTTGTAATAGTCGTAATCCATCACGTTGGCGTGGATGTCGGTGGTCTCGATCACGCGCAGTGACAGCGTCGCGGCATTGGCTGGCTGAGCGATCATGAAGATACCTCCGAGACTGGCCAGGCCAAGGATGGCTGCCCGCAAAGGCGGCTTGCGCCGACGTCCGGGGTGCTGCGCAACACCTGGCGCGTCAGACGCCCGTTGATCTTCGCTAGCCGATGAAGCATTCGCCATCTCTCACTTCCTTGTCATGGGGGGATGTGCCAGTGCCCCTTGGGGGCAGCGCTCCATTATTCAGATGCCGACGCCTCAGGCAACTGGCGGTCCCTGCCCGCCAGCCAGCCGACACCCGCCATCAGCACACTGAGGACGGCGCAGACCATCAGTGCCAGCTGCCAATTGCCCTGCATATCGTAGAGCGCGCCGATCAGCGGCGGCCCCATGGCCGCGAGCAGATAGCCCAGCGTCTGCGCCATGCTCGACAGCGACGCCGACTGCATGGCATCGCGCGCCCGCAGCCCCATGAACGACAAGGCGAGAATGAAGCTGGCCCCGGAGCCCGCGCCCAGCAACAGCACCCACACCAGTGCCCACTTTGGCATCAGCCATAGCCCGATGAATCCCGCCAGCGACATGCAGGGCGTCGCGAAGGCGATCAGGCGTTGATCCTTCAGGCGCGGCATCAGGGGCACCAGAATCAATCCCGGCAATGCGGAGGCCAGCTGGAGCAGGCCATGCAGCGAGCCCGCCTTCTCGGCCGAGAAGCCATTGTCCGCCAGTATGCTCGGCAGCCAGCTGTTGACGGTATAGAACAGCAGCGAATTGATGCCCATGAAGAGCGTCACCTGCCAGGCCAGTGGCGAGTGCCACACGGCTGCCTGACGCACCGGACGCGCGGCACCCTTCTCGGCACCCTTCTCGGCTTCCTTCGCCGCCGCCGGCAGGGAGCGACGTGACAACTGCGGCCACCACACCCCCATCGTCACCAATGGCAAAACGACCACTATGAGCATCGCGTACTGCCAGCCAGCGCTGCTGCCCTGGGCCAACGGCACCATCAGCGCCGAGGCGATGGCGGCCATGATGCCCATGGTCAGCACATAGCAGGAGGTCAGCAGCGCGACATGCTGCGCAAAGCTGCGTTTGACCAGACTGGGCAGCAGCACATTGCCCACGGCGATGCCCGCCCCGATCAGGCCGATACCCAGATAGAGCGCCAGCATGCTGCCCTGCACCCGCAGCACGATGCCCGCGGCGATCGTCACCAAGGCGAGGAAGAGACTGCGTTCAAGCCCGAGACCTCTGGCGAGGCGCGGCACCCAGGGCGAGACGACGACGAAGGCCAGCAGCGGCAGGATCATCAACAGGCCAGCCGCCGTGGCATTGAAGCCCAGCGCCGCCTGCAGGCGCTCCAGCAGTGGCGCGATACTGGTGAAGGGCGCACGCAGGTTCATGGCGATCAACAGGATACCGGCGATCAATACGGCCGGATGGCTCAGTCTCCGGACAGGAGACGAGTGGCAGAGTTCAGTCATGAGGCGCTCGCAGCGATCGTGAAATGGGGTAATGGCGGGACGACACCCAAGAGATGAGTCCGCGCACAGAGTGAGGCTAGCTTAATCCCCTCGCCCACTGCAGAATTGAGCCATCATGACATCAGATCACTGAAATCAGACAATCTGCGAGCCGCCATGTCAGTGACCACACCCGCCCTACCGTCATCGCCCGGGGTCAGCACCCGTGGCCCCGATCAGGTGCCCTTCTCCAGCAGCGTCTGCGAGCACGACCCGGACATCTACGAGATTCCGGCCAGCGCACTGCATGTCGAGACCGGCCAGCAGGTGATGGAGGTGCCGATCCACCAGCATCGCAAGGGACAGCTGGTGATCGCCCTGCATGGCGTGGTGACCAGTCGCGTACCGGAAGGTCTGTGGATGGTGCCGCCGCACAGCGGGGTCTGGATTCCCGGCAACCTGCCCCACAGCAACCACCTGACCCGTGGCGGCCGCGTCTGCCACCTGTTCATCGAGCCCGGTGCGCTCGAGATGCCAAGCCACAGCTGCACGCTGTCGATCTCGCCCCTGCTGCGTGAGCTGGTGTTGCGCCTGGCGGAGCTGCCCCAGCCGTATCCTGAACAGGGGCCGACCGCGCGGCTGGTCGGTGTGCTGCTGGAAGAGCTGGCCTGCATGCCCAGCGAACGTCTGCACCTGCCCTTGCCCGAAGACCCGCGGCTGACCCGCATCAGCGATGCCCTGATCAAGACCCCGGACGACCGACGCACCCTGGCCGAGTGGGCAGGCGAACTGGCGATGAGCGAACGCACCCTCGCCCGGCTTATCCAGCGTGACACCGGCCTGAGCTTCAGCCGCTGGCGTCAGCAACTGCACCTGGTGGTGGCGATTCGCCTGCTGGCCGAAGGCATGAGCGTGCAGCGCGTCTCGGAAGACGTCGGCTATCAGTCCGTCAACGCCTTCATCAGCATGTTCAAGAAGCTGCTCGGCACCACGCCCGCCCGCTACCTGCAGGAACGCGAGCAACGCCGCTCGGGCAGTGGCATGGGCGGCGCGTGACGGCGTCGCTTACTGAGTGGCCGCCTGTGCCACGCTGACGGCCAGCGCTTCGACGGAATCCACGATCGGCAGCCGGTCATCGAGCAGATGGCTGATAATGGAGAGCTCGGTGCAGGCCAGCACCAGCACATCGGCTTTCTGCGCCACCAGGTCAGCAGCTGCCTGACGGAAGGCTCCCCCGACGGCGTCATCACTCACCTGGCCTTTCTTGACGCTGCGGATCACCTCCAGCATCGCGTCCTCATCCTGGGGATAGGCCAGCGACAGGCCACGCGTCGCGATGAAGCCTTCGTAAAGGCCAATCTTGCGCAGTGCCGGGGAACACAGCATGCCGACACGTGCGCCCGGCCACTGCGCCGCCACCCGGTCCAGGGTGCGCTCGACGATATGCCACACCGGAATCGAGACGGCGTCCTGCGCATCCTGCCAGTAGTAGTGGGCGGTGTTGCAGGGCATGACCAGAAAATCACACCCGGACTGCTCCAGTCGCTGGGCCATTTCCGCGATGGCAGGCCCCGGAGAGACATCGCCCCCTTCCAGCAGAGCCTTGATGCGCGACGGCACCTTGGGATTGTTGTCGACCACCATGTGTACATGGTCGATGTCATCCTCGGCCGGTGTGGCCTGGATCACCTGCTGCATGAAGGCCACCGTGGCATCCGGCCCCATGCCGCCCAACACGCCCACGACGATATGTTCTGCGCCCGAGGCGTCATGCGAGCTGCTCATTGGTCGTTCTCCGACAAAACTCTCACTGAAGATCAAGGCTCGAGAGGATGGCGACGTGGCCGGCATCCTCTCGAGAAACTGTTTCATGAGGCACTGTTCACGAAGGGCTGTGTTTACGAGCCACAGCCCTCCGCTGCGCCGCTAGAAGCCCATCATGTCCGGCAGCCACATCGTCAGCTGCGGCACGAAGGCCAGCAGCAAGGCGATCAGCACCATGGTGCCGACCAGCGGCAGCGCCCGCACCGAGATCTTCTCGATGGACACATTGGCGATGCTGGAGCTGATGAACATGTTCTCGCCCAGCGGCGGGGTCGAGAAGCCGATCCCGAGACTCACCACCAGCACGATCCCGAAGTGCACCGGGTCGACGCCCAGCTCCACCATCACCGGCAGCAACACTGGCGTGACGATCATGATGGTGGCCAGAATCTCGATGAACATGCCGACGATCAGCAGGAAGGCGATCACCAGCACCCACACCAGCCACAGGCTGTCGGTGATGTTGAGGATGCCCTGGGCGATCATGGCCGGAATGTGGTGCTCCACCAGGATGCGACCGAAGGCGGTGGCGGTGAACATGATGATCAGCACGCGACCGGTCAGCCAGGTCGTGTTCTGGAAGGCTTCATTCAAGCCCAGCAGCGAGGACTCCTTGTGAATGAAGACACCGACGAACAGCGCATAGAAGATCGAGACGACGGCGGCTTCGGTCGGTGTGAAGAGGCCGCTGTAGATGCCGCCGAGGATGACCACCGGTGCCATCAGTGACCAGAAGCCTTCCTTGAGCACCTTGAAGACACGCGCCTTGTCGTACGGCTCGCCCTGGGCCTGATAGCCGTTGCGCTTGGCGGTGATGTAGTTGGCGATCATCAGGGCCGCCCCCAGCATGATGCCCGGGATGACACCCGCCATGAACAGCGCCGAGATCGACTCGTTGGCGGTCACCCCGTAGATGACCAACGGCATGCTGGGCGGAATCACGACGCCCAGTCCGCCAGCAGTGGCGGTGATCGCCGCCGGATAGCTGCGGCCGTAGCCACGTTCGATCATCGCCGGGATCACCAGCATGCCCACGGCCGCCGTGGTCGCCGGCCCCGAGCCGGAAATGGCACCGAAGAACATGCAGGCCATCACCGCCGCCGCCCCCAGGCCACCTGCGGCCGGGCCCGCCAGCTCTTCAGCGATACGAATCAGACGCCGCGCGATGCCGGCGTCGCCCATCAGGGCGCCCGCCAGAATGAAGGACGGCAGTGCCATCAGCGGGAAGGAGTTGATCGCCGAGAACGCCAGCTCCACCAGCGAGGTGATGTCATCACCACTGACGACATAGACCGCCATGGACGCCACCCCAAGGGCAACGACGATGGGTGAGCCCAGAAACAGCAGTGCACCGAACAGAGAGAACAGAATAGTCGCGGCCATGGCATCAGCCTCCCATCTTGGCGGTGCGGGTGTCATCGGCGGCATCCGGGGCCGCTTCCGTGATGCGCTTCACTTCCTCGTCGTCCACGTTGCCGGGCTCGATGCCTCTGACCAGCTTGAGGAACTGCACCTGCACTACGCGAAAGGCCATCAAGGTGAAGGCCACGGGGAAGATGTAATAGACGTAGGCGAGTGACCAGCCGAGCGCCGGTGACTCATAGGGAAACTCGGTGAGAAGCCCGATCAGATCCAGGCTCTTGTAGGCGATGATCAGGCTGAAGAGCGCCCAGATGAGGTCGACGAACAGCAGGATGGCGTTGGCCACCTTGCGCGGCAGCAGATTGATATGGGTCTGCAGCCGATTGTGGGCACTCAGGTGAGCCGCGTGCGCAGCCCCCAGGAAGACGAACCAGACGAAGGCGTAGCGTGCCAGCTCTTCCATCCATGCCATGCCGATACCGAACACGACACGCAATACCACTTGGGAAAACAGCAGGAGTACGAAGACCGCGAGCAGAAAGCGGCAGGCGTAATCCTCGATATTGTTCAATCTGGCCAACATGCGAGCCTCCTTCACGATGAACTGTGAGAGGGATACCAGCACTGTCTGGTATCCCTGCTCGATAGCATTGAACGCAGCGGGGGTCGCTCAGGCGTCATTCACGCTGACGCCGCGAGCGACCCCGCCCACTCGGGCTCAGTGGCCCAATGCTTTCTGCAATTCGTCGAAGGATTCCTTGCCGCCGATCTCTTCATAGAACTGCGGCCAGACTTCTTCCTTGGCAATGCTGATCCACTTGTCCTCGTCGGTCAGCTGGGCGGACTGCACCCCTTCAGCTTCCATGGCAGCACGCGCCTGAGAGGCCTCGGTCAGCTGGAATTGAAGCGCATAGAGCTGGGCTTCCAGGCCGGCGCGATCGATGATCTCGCGCTCCTCGTCAGAGAGCTTGTTGTAGGTACGCACCCCCATGACGATCGGCTGCAGGGAGTACTGGTAGTGGACCTCGGTCAGATACTTCTGCACTTCCTGGAACTTCATCGTGTAGTTGACGATGTCCGGGTTGTCCTGGCCATCGATCACGCCCTGCTGCAGACCGGTGAAGACTTCCGGCCACGACATGCTGATCGGGCTGGCGCCCCAGGCCTGATAGGTGGCGAGCATGATCTTGTTCTGCGGCACACGGATCTTCATGCCTTCAAGGTCTTCCAGCGACGTCACCGGACGCTTGGAGTTGGTCAGATAACGGAAGTTGGAATACAGCCAGCTGACGATGTGGACGCCGGCCTGTTTCTCGGCGATCTGGTTCCATTCATCCGCCAGCGGGCCGGTGGTGGCCTTGACGGCATCCGCATGGCTACGCAGTGCATAGGGCATGGTGAGCGCGCCGAGGCGCGGCGCGTAGGGCGTCAGATTGCCGACGCCGATCAGCGCGAAGTCCAGCTTGCCGATGCGCGTGTCCTGGATCATGCCGGTCTCGGAGCCCAGCTGACCGCCCGGGAACAACTCCACCTGCATCTCGCCATCGGAAAGGTCCTCGACCAGTTCCTCGAAGCGCTGTGCAAGCGCGCCCTGATCCGAATCCATCGGATCGCCCATGCCGACCTTGAAGGTCTTCGCCTGAGCGGTCGCTGACATCGCCAACATCACTGCGGTTGCCAAGAGAGCTTTATTGAACATTGTTATTACTCCACTGGTTGCGGGTCCGCATGGCCTGTCATCAGGACATGCGGATTGAAGATCATGTGGCTTTCAAAGCGTTATCGTTATGGGTTCATCCCCGTCACGTGCTGCCGCCGGGCATAGTCACGCGACGGTCGAGACAGGTCGTGCACTGTGCAGAGCGTCCAGGATCAAGTCCGCGATGACCTCACAGTCCTGCACGTCAAAGGTCAGCGGGAGACGCAGATCACACAGCGTCGCCAGCACCCGGTCGGCATTGGGCACTGCACGATGGCTGCCCAGATAGGCCCAGCTGTCGTAGCGGCTGGTGTAATCCTCCGGCAGCGGCTTGCCGTACCATTTCACCGGCAGCCCACGCGCTTCACAGCCTGTGATGAAGGCGGCGATCTGCTCGTGGGAGCACTGCGCCAGCGTGAACTGGATGGAGCTTCCGACGTAGCCTTCCAGCGGGCCACGCAGGATGGGCGTGACGCCCTCCATGGCCGCGAGCCGGTCCTGCATGCGGGCATAGAGGGCATTCCAGCGCTCACGACGCTCTGCCAGCTCCCCCAGTTGCGGGCGCAGGATGGCGGCACGCAGATTGTCCATGCGACCACTCATGTTGGGGGTCTGCAGGCGCGCCTCAGCAAAGCTCTCCGCGGCCGGCGCCGCCAGGTGGCGGTCGTACAGCATGTAAGAGCCCGACAGGATGATGGCGCGTCGCATCACCTCGTCATCGGCGGTCGCCAGCAGGCCACCCTCACCGGAATTGACGTGCTTGTAGGTCTGGGTGCTGTAGCAGCCGACCTTGCCGAAGGTGCCGCTGGGCTTGCCGTCGTAGCTCGCGCCCATGGTATGCGCGCAATCCTCGATCACCGTGATGCCGCGGCTGTCGCAGACCTGCATGATCGCGTGCATGTCGCCGATATGGCCGCGCATGTGCGAGAGCATGAAGAAGCGGGCCCCGCTCTGATCGGCCGCGCGTGCCAGATCCTCCGGATCGACCGTGGTGTCCTCGAGGATGTCCACCAGCACCGGCTCGCCACCGGCGGCGACGATGCTGCCGGGCACCGGGGACAGGGTGAAGGCGTTGCACAGCACCTTGTCACCGGCCTCGAGTCCACAGGCGCGCAGCGCCAGCTGCAGGGCATAGCCGCCGGAGGCACAGGCCAGCGCATGGGGAATGCCCAGACTCGCCGCGAATTCCTGTTCCAGCAGCGCCGTTTCGCCCTGCTCGCCTTCCGCCAGGTTGTAGCGATGCAGGCGACCACTGCGCATCACGGCAACGGCAGCCTCGATGGCGGTGTCGGAGATGGCTTCCTGCTGGGTGAATGACTTGGCAAAACGACGCATGTGGCCTCCTCAATAACGCTTCTGGGCATAGACGGGGAAATCCCAATCCTGCTCGGGGAAGTATTTGGTGAGGCGCCAGTCACAGGCACGCGCATGGCCTTCCATCCCTTCGGTGCGCGAGATGCGCGAACCGATGGCACTGAACTTGAGGTTGGCTTCGGCACTGAGCTGTTGCGTGGTCAGTACCTTCATGAACTTGTGGACATTAAGACCGCCGGAGTAGCGACCGGCGCGCTTGGTCGGCAGGATGTGGTTGGTGCCGGAACACTTGTCACCGTGGGTGACGGTGCTGCCTTCGCCCAGGAACAGAGAGCCGTAGTTGCTGAGGTTCTGCTTCCACCATTCAAGGTCCTCACACAGCACCTGCAGGTGTTCGCAGGCGTACTGATCACTGACCTGGACCACTTCTTCGCGGGTGTCGCACAGGATGACTTCGCCGTAGTCGCGCCAGGCGGCGTGGATGACCTCGGCGTTGGGCATGTCGTTGCCGACCAGCGGCACCAGCTCGATGACGCGGCGCGCGACCTCTTCACTGGTGGTGAACAGCCAGACCGGTGAGTTCGGGCCGTGCTCCGCCTGGGAGACGAGATCCACCGCGATGGTCATCGGGTCTGCGGTGTGATCGGCGATCACCGCCGATTCGGTGGGGCCGGCGAAGACGTCGATGCCGACCTGCCCGAACAGCAGGCGCTTGGCTTCAGCCACGAAGGCGTTGCCCGGGCCGACGAGGATGTCGGCTTCGCGCCCGCCGAACAGACCGAAGGCCATGCTGGCGACCGCGTGAACGCCGCCCATCTCCAGGATGCGGTCGGCACCGGCCACATGCATGGCGTAGGCCACCGCCGGATTGATGCTGTCACCGCGCGGTGGCGAACAGGCTGTGATGTACTTGACGCCGGCGGCCTTGGCCGTGGCGACGCTCATCAGCGCCGAGGCGGCATGCGCGTAGCGTCCGCCCGGCACGTAGCAACCCGCGGCATCGATGGGCAGCACGCGCTGCCCCAGCACGACACCCGGCTCGGTCTCGATCTCGAAGGATGTCAGGCTGTCGCGCTGCGCTTCGGCGAAACGACGGATCTGGCGATGGGCGAAATCGATATCGTCCTTGACGCTCTGCGGCACGCTTTCGATCAGCGTGGCCAGCTTTTCCTCGCTGAGGACGAAATCGCCGCTCCAGTTGTCGAACTTCTCGGCATACATGCGCACGGCGTCTTCACCACGCGAGCGAATGTCCTGCAGCATGTCCTGGACGATGGCCGTGGTGCGCTGATCTTCCTCTGCCACGCCGTCGGCTGCTTCAGCCAGCTTGAGGTGTCTGATTGTCATTGTGATTCCCCGAAAACTGCTGTGATCATCACGCT
This sequence comes from Cobetia sp. 29-18-1, assembly GCF_029846405.1. Classification (NCBI taxonomy): domain Bacteria; kingdom Pseudomonadati; phylum Pseudomonadota; class Gammaproteobacteria; order Oceanospirillales; family Halomonadaceae; genus Cobetia; species Cobetia sp. 29-18-1. The sequence continues at coordinate 107,789 of NZ_JARWKS010000006.1, read as the reverse complement.
CCCCTGCCAGCTGGGCCGGGGAGCGTGTCGTTACGGGATGCGTCAGTCACGCCGCTGTCGACAGGCGGGACGCATCACTGGCCGCAAACGCTATCAGGCCTGGTAATCCGCGAAGTTGAAGGCATCCGGGTAGCCGAACAGAGCCACGGCACCGCCGGTGTGCAGGAAGACCACGTTCTCGCCTTCCTTGAAGTGCCCCTTGCGCACCAGGTCGATCAGACCGGCCATGCCCTTGCCGGAGTAGACCGGGTCCAGCAGGATGCCTTCCTGCTGAGCCAGCAGCGTGACGGCCTCGACCATGCTTTCGGTCGGAATGCCGTAGCCTTCACCGACGTAATCGCAGTTGGCGACGACATCTTCACGCTTGACCACATCAGACAGGCCCAGCTTGGCTTCGGTCTTCTGTGCCAGCGCGAAGACATTGCCTTCCTGCTTGTCCTTCGGGGCCCGCACGCCGATGCCGAGCACCGGAATGCCGGAGTTGCAGGCGGTCAGGCCCGTCACCAGACCCGCCTGGGTCCCGGCGCTGCCGGTGGCGTGCACGAGGTGATCGATCTTGAGGCCCATGTCGTTGGCCTGGGACAGTAGTTCGAGGGCGGCATTCACGTAACCCAGCGCGCCGATCTCGTTGGAGCCGCCACCCGGGATGATGTAGGGCTTCTTGCCCTTGCCGATCAGCTTGTCGGCCAGCGCTTCCATCTCGGCGGCCATGTCGGCACCGCCTTCACGCTTGGCGACCGTCGCGCCATGCAGCTGGTCGAGGAAGACGTTGCCGTTGTAGTTGTAGCTGCGGTCGTCGCTGCCGGTACGGTCTTCCAGCAGGATGTGGCACTCAAGGCCCAGCTTGCAGGCAGCGGCAGCGGTCTGACGCGCATGGTTGGACTGGGTAGCGCCCTGGGTGATGATGGTGTCGGCGCCCTGCTCCAGCGCGTCTGCCATCAGGAATTCCAGCTTGCGAGTCTTGTTGCCACCGGTGGAAAGCCCGGTGCAGTCATCACGTTTGATCCAGAGACGCGGCCCACCCAACAGCTTGCTCAGGTTGTCCATCGGCTCCAGCGGAGTCGAGAGGTGACCAAGGCGAACACGGGGAAAACGGGACAGATGCATACGAGCCTCCAGGCGAGTCATTGTTGTCATAGGGGGTTACTCTCATAACGACGTTCGTCGAATGTGTGACATCACTCCGGCACGCCGCCGAGCGGTCTTCTCAACAGTAAGCCGCGATTCTCGCCAGTCCCAATGCCATGTTTCTCAAAGTTTGTTACTTTTCTGCATGACCAGCTCTTTGCTCTTGTCCGACTCAGGCATCCAGAAGATCGTCATGCCCGCGACGCCGACCGGCAGTCATATCCATTGCCTGTGGCCTGTGGCCCCTGGCCCTTCGGCGCTGCCCTACCATTGACGAACCATGGATGGTCCATGCTCCGGGGGTGTGCGTGCGGGCTTCACCCCAACAAGCACTCGGTGCATGATGGCCGACCTCCAACAACAACCGACATCTCCTCAGGCGACGCATGAAGATCGAATGGATCGAAGACTTTCTCGCATTGATCGAGGCCGGAACCTTCTCGCTGGCAGCCGAGAGACGCAACGTGACGCAACCCGCCTTCTCGCGCCGGATACGGCAGCTGGAAGAGTGGCTGGGCGTCGAGCTGGTCTATCGTCAGTCGCAGCGCATGATCCTCACCGAGCACGCGCTGGAATATGAGCAGGAAATGCGGGAATGGCTGGCGCGGCTCTACACGTTGCGCAGCCGCCTGCGCAGCGAGGCCCGCCAGGGGCCGAAGGCAATCATCACCACCCAGCACACCCTCACCGTCAGCTATCTGCCGCGGTTGCTGCGCTATTTCCGGCACAACTCCCCCGAAGCCGGACTGCAGGTGAAATCACTGGATCGCAGCGAATGCCTGCAACTGTTCGAGCATGATCAGGCAGACCTGCTGCTGTGCTCAGAACTGCAGGGCGCGCCGATCTTCGATGACAACGGCGACACCCAGCGCATCTCGCTGGGGCTGGAGCGGCTGCTGCCGGTGTGTGCTCCGGACGCCCAGGGGCGCCCCCTGCACCTGCCGCGCAGTGACCAGCGCCTGCCCTTGATCGCCTATGATCCGGAGAGTTTTCTGGGCCAGATTCTGGCCTCGCCCTACCTGATGGACCTGCAGCGCGCCCAGGACATCGACATCATCTGCGAGACGTCCTTTACGCTGGGCATTCGTGAACTGGTGATGGCCGGATTGGGAGTCGGTTGGCTGCCCCACGGCCTGATCGAGGATGATCTGGAGAGCGGCAGACTGGTCTCGCTATTGGATGATCTGGGCGGCCCGACCCTCGAGGTGGCCTGCTATTGTCGCCGTGGCAAGCACAGCGCGGCGACCGAGTCGCTGTGGCAACTGCTCAACGAGAGCCCACCTTCGGTGTAAGCCCACCTGGCGCTCACCTGTCTGCTGGGCTCTGACTTGACCAGCACTGACTTGACTGGCACTGACTCGAGCAGCACGCAGCTGCCAACCGTTTCTTGAGGAACCAGCATGAATCGCATCAACCCCGACAAGCTGTTGCAGAGCAAATGGACCGCCGTGTCGCCCCGGGAGCGTGAGCGCCATTTCATCGTCACACGCTTGATTCGTGATGAGCAGGACGAACATGTGGTCGAGGTCGTGTTGCAGGCGGTGCTGACACGCAGGGATTACACCCTCGCCTGGCGCGAGCTCAAGGCAGATGATGTCTGGCAGATGGGCTGGAAATGACGGGCTGGAAATGATGACCTGACTTGAGCATCGCTGAACGCAGAAACGCCGCCCTCGGGCGGCGTTTCTGCGTCTACGCAACAGAGGGTGAGACGGATTGAAGCCTGATCTTGACTGGCCTTGCCTTGCCTGGCCTTGCCTGGCCTTGAGACTGACCGAAAGTCACTGAGAAAAGATCTCAGGCCACGACCTCGGCTTCCAGCTGGTCACACAGCAGCGCCATGCGCTGCACCGCTTCCAGCAGGCTGTCGTCCGGCACGGTCAGGGCGACACGTACCAGCGGCGTACCGCAATCACCGAAGACGCTGCCGGGCATCACCGCCACCTGCTGCTGTTCCAGCAGCCGCCAGGCGAATTGCTCACCGTTCAGGCCGGTGCGTGAGACATCGACCATCAGGAACATGCCGCCCTGGGGCAGGCTGGAGGACAGCTGCGGGATGGCCGCCAGCGCCTCGTGGACCAGACGCGCGCGGCGCCCGAGAGAGTCGCGCAGACGCTCGGTGGTATCGAAATCCCCGCGCAGCGCGGCCTCGGTCATGTCGGCGATGAAGGGCTGGTTGCCGAACAGCATGGTTTCCGAGACAGGCAACAGCCGACGGCAGAATTCCGCCGAGCCGATGGCCCAGCCACTGCGAAAACCGGTGGCAGCGTGACTCTTGGAGATCGAGGACACCACCACGGTGCGCTCACGCAGTGCCTCGATTTCCAGCGGCGAGACGAATTCGCCCGTGAAGATCAGCGCTTCATAGACCTCATCGCAGACGATCCACAGATCATGCTCGCGACATAGCGCGCCGATATGCTCGAGGGTCGTTCGGTCCATCACCGCCCCGGTGGGGTTGTGCGGCGTATTGAGCAGCAACACACGGCTCTGCGGCGTGATGGCCGCGGCCAGATCGTCTGGCTGCAACACGAAGCCATGCTCCATGCGCAGCGGTACCGGCTGCAGGTCACCGCCGGCGCCGCGGATCACGCCCTCATAGGTCGCGTAGTAGGGGTCGCCGGTCAGTACGCCGGCCCCCTCCTCCACCAGCGCCAGCATCACCGCGAACAGCGCCGTCTGCGTGCCGGGGAAACACAGCACGTTGTCTGCACTGATCTCGGGCATGCGCGCGGCGTAGCGCTCGGCCAGTGCCGCGACCAGCCCCGGTTCACCACGGCTATCGGAGTAGCGGGTACGGCCAGCCCGCAGCGCCTCGACACAGTGCTCGACCAGGGCCGGGTGCGTGGCGATATCCGGCTCCCCGATGGTCAGCTCGATGATCGGCTCGCCGGCCTGGATACGCTGGCGGGCGGCGCTGTGAACGGCCCATTTGTCACCGCCCAGATCACTCAGTCGTTCGGTAATGGTGGCGTAGCGCATGCTCAACTCCTGTGAGGTGGGGGTGATGTCGTGATAGCGACGTGCTCAAGCAAGGTGCCCTGTGGCAGCCGCAGAATGCCCTCTGCCGCCCGCATGGCGATCGCGGGCAGCCGCTCGACCGGATAGAGGCCGTGTTCCAGCCCGCCTTCCAGCCACAGGCCATCGATCAAGCCATTGAGGGCGATCGCCTGCTCCTGACATTCGCTCTCGGTGGCGGGCAGCGCGTGGGCACTCAACACCGGCTGGACCAGCTGTGCGAGCAGATCGAGAAACTCGCGATAGGTTTCCTGGTGCACCGCCGAATAGCTGGCATCGTGGCGTACCCGGCCGATGAAGGTCGCCCACAGGGAGATCTTGTGGGCGGCCAGGTTGGGCTGCGTGAGACTCGCCGCAATGAAGCGCGCCAGACGACACGCCGGGGATTCATCACTGGCCGGGCTGGCATCGGCGATATCGGAGGTCAGCTGGCCCATCATGTAGGCGTAGGCGGCCCGCACCATGTCGTCCTTGGTGCCGAAATGGTGGCGTATCAGTCCGGGCGAGACCCCGGCAGCCTCCGCCACGCGGCGCACGCTGGCGCCGGCCAGACCGTGCTGCGCGACACAGCTCAAGGTGGCTTCCAGCAGGTCGCGACGACGCTGATCCTGGGAAAGCCGCTGGAATGCCTTGCGACTCATCGTGATGTCTCCCGTCCGGTCGCGGGCCCGCGCATCAGGCACGCGATGGCCTCTCGAACGACGATGCCTTCCACGACGATGCCTTCAACAGCGCGCCTGCTATTAACAACGATAATCACAGCCAAGGCTCTCCAGCAGTCGCAGATGAGACTCCCACTCCAGCGCCAGATCTCCCTCCTCGTGGATGGCCATGTCGTACTGGCCGACCACATGCTCACAGATCTCCGGCGAGAGGCGGCGCACCGGCTGGCCCATGGACAGAGTCGCGACCTGGATCTCGCAGCTGCGCTCGAGATAGAACATGTTGTTGAACATCTCGGCGGCAGAGGCACCGGTGGTCAGCAGGCCATGATTGCGCAGGATCAGCGCCGGATTGTCGCCAAGGCTCGCCACGATGCGCTCGCGCTCATCCAGATCCAGCGCGATACCCTCGTAATCGTGGTAGGAGACGCGGCCATGGAACTGCAGGGCGATCTGATTCAGAGGCAAGAGCCCTTCTTCCAGACTCGACACCGCCACACCGGCGCGGGTATGGGTATGCATGATCCAGCTGGCTGAGTGACTTGCCGCATGAATCGCCGAGTGAATGGTGAAACCGGCCGGATTGACCCGCGCGGCGCTGTCATCAACCTTCTGGCCGTTGACGTCGATCTTGACCAGCGAGGACGCCGTGATTTCCTCCCAGCGCCAGCCGTAGGGATTGATCAGAAAATGTCCTTCCTCATCCGGCACCCGCGCCGTGATGTGGGTGTAGATCAGGTCGGTCATGCGATAGTGCGCTGCCAACCGGTAGCAGGCCGCCAGGTCCAGGCGTGCTTGCCACTCCGCGTCACTCATGGTCGATGCCGGCATGTTGCTGTCTCCTGTGGTCACGATGTCGCTGTCTGGGGTCGGGAAAGGCTCGGCTGAGCCTTGAGAGGCATTGAAGCGTCCACCTTTGGGCCTCAATCGCTGCGGGTTTCAAGCGCTGCGGCCCTCAATAGCCGCGCTGGCGATCCACGCCCAGCGTGAGCGGCAGGCCATCGCGCAACTCACGCGCCGTGGCCACCACCTGTTCGGCCACCACCTCGGGGAGCGAGTCACTGGCCACGTGCGGCGTGATGCGCAGGCGCGCGTCCTGCCACCAGCGGTGAGTGGGCGCCAGCGGCTCCTCGCGGAAGACATCCAGCGTCGCGCCTGCCAGTTGCCCCGCGTCGAGGGCGGCTTCAAGGTCCGCTTCCACCAGGTGCTCGCCGCGACCGATCTGCACCAGCCAGGCGCCACGGCGCAGTTGAGCAAACAAGGCAGCATTCAGCACGTTCTCGGTCACCGGGGTCAGCGGCAGGATATTGATCAGGTAATCGGCACCGTCGGCCGCCGCCATGACGGCAGCGTCACCGGTCAGGTAACGCACACCCGACACCGGCGCGGCTGGTTCGCTGCGACAGGCGACCGTCACCGAGAATCCCAGGGTCGACAGCGAAGTGACCACGGCGCGCCCCATGCTGCCGTGGCCCAGCACTGCCACCTGTGCCTTCTCTGGCGCACGCATTGCCAACGGCTGCCATTCGCCACGCGTGGCATTGTCGGCCATGACGGCAAATTCGCGCTCGCGATGCAGTACCTCGTGAGCGGCGAAACCGGCCATCAGATACGCCTGATGCGGGTCGCGCACCCGTGCGACCTGAACCTCGGCCGAGAGCCCCGGATGCCCCAGCAGGGCATCCACCCCCGCCGCGATCGACATGGCAAGCCGAAGATTCGGGTACGGCGCGAAGGCGTCCTCCCCCGGCTGCCAGCAGATGGCGAACCGCACCTCGCTCGGGTCCTCGATCTCATGCGGATGACGCAGTACGACATCGTCGCCCAGCTGGCGCAGTGCTTCACCGTAGACGCTGTCCAGGTCCAGGGATTCACTCAGATAGACACCCAGAATCGGGGCTTGGCTTGGCATTGGCTCTCCTTGTGACACGACTGGCAGCGAGTGGGTTGCCATGGATTTATCCTCACTATTACACACTCGTATAACTACTGCCAACCGTCACGTGCTCCCCTGCTCTCTCATCGCCTTGCCAATGCCTTGATCGACGGGGTGTTGCCGTCACCGCACTGTTCTGGAGGAAACATGCGCGCCACAACGACAAAAGGAGAGGCGCAAGCGCCTCTCCTTTCTCATGTGTCATCTGGTCGATGGTGCAAGCTGGCATCAGCGGTGATGACAGCCTGCCGCTGCCAGCCTGATGGCAGCGAGGGGATTCACAACGAGGCCACCTTCGCCACTGGCGGGCGCTGCTTGCCCTGGGTGACGATGTAGATACCGCTTGCGACCACGATGGCGGCGCCCAGCAGGGTCATGGCATCGAGGCTTTCCCCCAGCACCATGACGCCGAGCGCCAAGGCAAACAGGACGCGGGTATAGCGAAATGGCGTGACCACCGAGACCTCGCCCTTGCGCATGGCAATCGTCAAGGCGTTGTAGGCGATGACCCCGAGTATCACGGCACCCACGATCAGCCAGGTCGCCTCGGGCGCATACGCAAGCGGGGTCTGCTGGTAGAGAGCGATCAGCCCCCCCGCCGGAATCAGGGCGAGAAAGCCATAGATGCCGAGCTGGACGTTGGACAACGACGCCGGCGCGCCGCGCGTCGCCAGGTCCCGTCCGGCGAAGCCGATCGTGCTGATCACCGCAAACAGTGAGGTCATGTTGAAGCTGTCGAGGCCTGGGCGCACGATCAGCAGCACGCCAATGAAGCCGACACCGATTGCCAGCCAGCGCTTGCGGCTGACGCGCTCCCCGAAGAACAGTGCCGCCCCGGCCACCACGACCAGCGGCGTCGCCTGCAGGATGGTGGAGGCAGTGGAAAGCGGCATCAGGGTGATGGCGAGGGCGAAGCTGCTGCGGGCGATGATTTCACAGATGACACGCACCAGAATCGGACGCGAGAAGATCGCCGCAGGCATGAGGGACTCACCGCGCAGGCAGGTCAACAGCATGAAGACCAGCATGCCGCCGAGACCGAACAGCATCAGGGTGATACCGGTCGAGGTATGCCCCGCCGCCAACTTGAACAACAGATCCTCCACCGCGAATGCTGCCATCGCGATGACCATGAAAACACTACCACGCATATTGTCCACTCACGCCCCCTTGGTCTTTCAAGTCACATTCACCAGACGGTCTGGCGGCCAGGATCAAGCGCGTATCGCGCTGCAACATCACCCCACGGCAGGCAGCGGGTCCGCTTGATCATCGGTGGCATCGTCCCACCATCACGCCATCAAGTCTTGCACCCTGCGCGTGAGGAGAAACAGGCGCGATTGCCGCAAAGACGCGTTTCAGACCCCCCCATGATGGCGCAAGGCCACGCTATCCGGCACTCGAGTGATGCGCTGGCAGCGCTCTTGTTAGACGAAAGATATGGCGTCAGGCGCCCGGCGCGCTCGAATCTGAACGTCAAGGAAAGCCAGAACTTCACGGCAAGCCTCGCACAGCAAGACGCCCGCGATCAGCGAGCGGGAGCTCGTGAACGCGGGCGTCAATCCTCAATGTCTCTTCACACGGCTCAGTCCTGTTGATTCTCCAGCAGCGACTTCAGGCCATGCGGCTGGCAACGCAGGTACTGGGGCGCAGCCTTGACGGTGTCACCCAGCGCAGCGGCCGCGTGCCACGGCCAGCGCGGGTCGTAGAGGATGCCACGCGCCAGCGCGATGGCATCGGCACGCTCGTTTGCCAGCAGGTCTTCGGCCTGCTGCGGCTCGGTGATCAGGCCAACGGCAATCACCGGCATCTTCACCTGCGCCTTCAGGGCCTCGGCGTGCGGCACCTGATAGTTGGGCGCTACCGGAATCTGCTGCTGCGCGCTGAGCCCGCCACTGGAGACATGCAGATAGTGGCAGCCACGACGGTCCAGCGCCTTGGCAAGTTCGATGCTCTGCTCGAGGTCCCAGCCGCCCTCGACCCAGTCCGTCGCGCTGATCCGGATGCCCAGCATCACGTACTGCGGGATCGCGGCCCGCACGGCGTCAAAGACCTCTAGCGTCAGACGCATGCGGTTCTCGAGTGAGCCACCGTAGTCATCGTCGCGCTGATTGCTCAACGGCGACAGGAATTCGTGCAGCAGATAACCATGCGCCGCATGCAGCTCGATGCCGTCCAGGCCGATGTCGACGGCGCGCTGTGCCGCCGCCACGAAGTCCGCGATGGTGCGGCGGATCTGCTCGCCACTCATCGACTCGGGGAGCGGCCCGCCTTCGCTGAAGGGAATCGCGCTGGGGGCAAGTACCTGCCAGCCATTGTCGTTGCCGGGCGCGATGGCAGCACCGCCCTCCCAGGGCTTCTGGCAGGATGCCTTGCGTCCCGCATGACCGATCTGCACCGCCAGCGGCATCGGTGAATAGCGGCGGATACGCTCGACAACTCCCTGCATGGCTTGCTGGCATGCCTCATCGTAGAGTCCGACATCGCCATGGGTGATGCGCCCTTCCGGGGCAACGGCGCTGGCTTCGAAGATCAGAAGCCCAGCTCCGGACTGGGCGAGATTGCCAAGATGCTGATCATGCCAGGCCTGCATCTGGCCCTCCTCGGCGGAGTACTGACACATGGGCGCGATGATGATGCGATTGTCCAGCGTGAGCGGGCCGAGGGTGAGAGGTGAAAACAGTGTGGACATGGAGTTCCTCTGGAGGCAGACAGGGCGGGTTCGGCAAGGCGCAGGCGCGAACATGGCGAGAAGGTCCGTGCTGCCAAAGCCGATGCAGTGCAAGCACAATGCGGGCACCGGGCAAGCGCCACAAGCGCAAGCTGGCCGTGATGACGGCAACGCTGAGTTGCCCATGCTTCACGCACGCCCTGCCAGCGCCCCACCATCAGCGACTCGCCTCAGCATCAGCGACTCGCCTCATCCTCCAGCACTTCCTTGACCAGCAGACGCCCGACATCGGCAATCGCGGCATTGCGTGCTGCCAGTTCCGCCTCGCTTTCGGTCAGATAGACCGCCACGATCAACGGGGCACGCAACGGCGGCCACAGGATGGCAACGTCATTGTTGGTGCCATACCCCCCGCCGCCGGTCTTGTCCGCGATCTGCCAGTCATCGGGCAAGGCCGCCCGCAGCTTGTCATCACCGGTGGTGTTGGCCAGCATCCAGCCCTGCAGAGCCAGGCGCGATGGCTCGCTCAGCGCATCCCCCACCAGCAGTCGCTGCAGGGTAGCCGCCATCGCGTGCGGCGTGGTGGTATCGCGCGGGTCACCGGGAGTGGCCTCATTGAGCGCCGTTTCACGTCTATCCAGCCGCGTGCTGTCATCGTCCAGGCGCCGCAGATAGGCCGTCAGTGCGGCAGGACCGCCAAGGGTGTCGAGAATCAGGTTGCCCGCGGTATTGTCGCTGGTCGTGATGGTGGCATGGCACAACGCCTCGAGCGTCAGGCCTCCATCCCGGGTGTGGTTCTCGGTGATGGGGGAATAGGTCACGAGGTCCGCCGGGCGAATCTCCACCTTGCGTGACAACGATTCCTGGCCTTCGTCCACCCGGGAGAGCATATGACCACAGGCCAGCACCTTGAAGGTGCTGCTCATGGGGAAGCGCTCATCCCCCCGCCAGCTGAAACGGGTGCCATCGGCGGTATCCAGAACGGTGACACCGATTCGCGCGCCGACCTCTGATTCGATGGCCTGAATGGCCGACGCCGAGAGCGGCTTGTCAGCGGCCTGTGCGCCCAGCGGCAGACAGGCAAGCGCGGCGGCGGCCAGCCACTGTTTCCAGCACCTTGAAGGCCTGACAGCAAGCTTTACCGCAAGGCTGGAAGAGTGCAATGGAGACGAGCGGTGATCGGCACCGCACAGGCGCTGAGGGGATGAAGGCATCAATGACATGTCCTGATCATGGGGAGCGGTCGTGTCGCAGCAGACACAACCAATATGCAGCATGCTACATGTACCATAGCCGCTTAAGCGCGGGTATGCCGGCCATCTCACTACGGGCCGCGGACTGGCAGAGACTTGATCTGGATCAATGCCAGCGCACGCTGCCCTCACTCATCGAGAACCTTGAGCGTCTTGTTGCGCTTGGCGCCGGGCTTGGCATGCCATGACAGGCGAATATCGAGGCGATGATGATCATCCTCTCGCCGCGCCGTGACCTTGAGGGTCATCAGGCCGCGCGGTGCCAGCCGAATCTCGCCGTCCTCATCGCGAAATGACAGCAGCCCCTTGCCCAGCCCCTTGATGATGGCCTTGAGAATGTCCTGAACGCCATCGATGGACTGCAATGATTCATGTCGGAACAGCGACTTGTCCTGCTTGTCGTCTTTCACCTGCCTCTCCTGTGCGTGTTTCAGGGCGCGTAGACCTTGACCTCGGGATGGTCATTGCTGATGCCGACGATGCGTCCACAGGCTTCTATCAGCGTCGCCCCCATGCCCACGCCATCCAGCCCTTCCTTGCGGCGTGAATTACGATCCAGGGTGACGTCGCCCTCGATATGCAGAAGGCCGTGGCGCCAGCCCAGCTGCTGGCCCGCCTGATGATTGACGTGACCATGCATCACGGCACGAATGCCAACCTTGTGCAGGCGCTTGACGCCTGCGGCGCTCAGCACCATGTCGCTCTTGCGATATTTGGTGCGCAGTACATTGGCCAGCTCACCGTAATAGAAGGTGAACGGGTCTTCGCGCAGGATGCGCCGGAATTCCTGATTGACCTGCGAGACCTTCTGGCGGCCGAGTCGTCTGGCGAAGGCATCATCCACGCCTGCATGGACATGCAGGAAGGCGCCACTGCGATAGGCAAGGCGCATCTCGTCGAAGAACCAGGCAAAGCGCCCGCCGGGCTTGAGAAACAGCTCGTGGGCCTTGAGCGCGGCGGCATAGGTCTGGCGCAACGAGAGACCGTGTTTCTCACAGGCATGCTCGAAGCCATCGGCCTTGGCGCTCAGGCGAGTGATCTCCTTCTCCAGCGCCTCCCCCTTGAGCACATGGCCTGCCGATTTGCGAAACTGCTCCGCCCAGTCCGGCCCCGGGTACAGGCACCGACGACACTCACTTCGCGAGGGAATGCTCTTCATCGCCCGCGGTCTGTCCGCCAGGTAGTGATCGAAGACTTCCTTGAGCAGCGCCAGCCCCTTGGCGCCCATGCGCACGAACAGATGATCAGTACGCGCCGAATCATCATGACTCAGCCGCATCAGCGCCAGCATCAGCCGCATGTCGTGATTGCCCGCCAGCAACTTGAGACGCGCCCCGCTGCGCATCAAGGTGCGCAGGGCTTCCAGCAGCTCCAGATTGCTGGGGCCCTTGTCGAGGCAATCACCGCCGATGACGAAGACGCTGCGCTTGCCCCGCGCCGTCAATACCAGGTGGTCCCGCGAGGTCAGGCGCACACCGCCACTGGCCACCAGAGATGCGATGAAGGCTTCCGCGTCGGCATGCGCATCGGAGATGAAGATGACATCGCGGCGTGGCCAGTCCTTGCTGCCCAGCTTGCGAGCGGCGCGGGACACCTTGTCACCGGCGCGCAGGTGCTGATGTGTCTCGGGCCACTGAGCCGCGTGACTGGGTAGCGCCTTGAGATAACGCGTCGGGCCTCGGTAACGCGGTACGGCGTCGCTCATGGGGGGACTGAGGGTCATTGGGCTATCTCCTTGTGGCATCTGCTTGCCTCGTTGAACTCACCGGCTTGTGGCAAGCAAGCGCCTTGCCGCTCCTTGGGGCCCATCCGGGGGAATGTGGAATGAGGTCACGGGCACAGGGCGACAAGCTTATGACCGTTTGATCACAGAAAGATGACAGGCCCGTATCACGCTGATGCGCTGGCCTGCTTCTCTGCTGTCAATGACTCCGCCCATCCCCTGCTCTCCAGCACCCCGCCCGCTCTCTGCACTTCAGTACCCCGCCGGCTGGCCGCCAACTCAGTCCTGCGCGGGCTCGTGACGCTGGCGCACCTTCCACTCGCCAGCCACATGCCGCCATGACCCAGGCGGAGTTTCCTCGATGACCACCGGCCGCGCATGGTGCATGCTCAGCCCGGCAATCTGGTCGAAGTCCAGCACGCCCAGCAGATGCGCCGCATGGCGCAGCGCTGCGCCATGGCCGACGACCAGCGTCAGCGTGGCGCCCGATGTGGGGGGGGATGTGGGAGCCGAGACAGAAGGTGTTGAGGAAGCCGGTAGCGAAGCAATGAAGTCGGCCACCCGCTGACCGGCCTGCATCAGGGATTCAGCTCCCGGCAGCGGCAGGCGAAAGTGGCTGTTGGATTTCCAGTCGGCCGGCAGGAAATCCACGCGCGGGTCATGACGCACCGCTTCGGCGATCTGTGCCGTGGTCAGATTGGCGGCGCTGCCCAGACTGCGCTCCCACAGGGCATCATGTGCCATGAGCGAGAACTCACGCTCTGTCCTGTCACCCATGACCTCGTTCATCACCTGCGCCGTCTGCCAGGCACGCAACAGGCTGGAGGCATGTACCGTGCTGGCCGGTTGCCAGCCATGTGCCTGACACAGCGTCAGCACTTCCTCGGCTCCCTCACGCGCCTGACGCTCACCGCGACGGGTCAAGGGAAACGGCTGCAGCGCGCTCGGGGTATCAATCTGCTGGTGATAATCGGCATGACGAATCAATGCCACACGTCGAATTGTCGGTTCATCAGTCATCGGCCGTCGCTCTTCCCGTCTTCACTCGGTATTGATTCATGCTGGCGGTCCTCGCCATGCGTCGCCTCGTACGGTGCTAGTGGCGCCAATGGAGCTTATGGAGCTGATGGAGCTAAAGGCGCCAGTCTCCCGCACTCACGTCGCCTGGCGCGACTGCTCAAGCCGTGCCAGCAGCGCCATGGCGGCGTGCCCCATCTCGTGGTTCTTCAACAGGCTCGGCACGACCTCCGCCGCCACCCAGCGCCGACTGCGATGCGGCTCCTCCCGCTCGCTCTCTTCCTGCTCATGCACGACTCTCACGGCGTGCAGACTAGCGGCGACAGGAGCGCCCCACTTCTCGTAACTGAATTCCAGCGCTGCGTGGTCCAGCGCCTCCGCCTCAATGCCCGCTTCCTCGCGGGCTTCCTTGAGCGCGGACTCAAGCGGACTCATGCCCGGCTCGACGATCCCCTTGGGCAGGCTCCAGTGACGATTGGAGGAAGAGCCGATCAGCAGCACCTCCCACTGGGCATCTTCGCCTTCCCCCTGCAGACGACAGGGCAGGACGGCCGATTGACGGTAGTAATAGGCGGGGCGTTCGCGGCGCTCCTCACCGGCCGGGAATGGCCAGGGGAAGCCATCCGGCAAGGCACGCACGCGCTGGATCAGCTCCAGGCTCATCTGACCGGAGCGCAGGTCTTCCCAGCGCCCCTCGAAGGTCAGCTTGACCACCGCCGCCGTCGGCAGCAGCTTGGTCTCCTTGGGCGGACGCGGCCGCTTGCCGGTCAGCCAGACCAGCGCATCTTCCAATGCCGGGTTATGGCCGATGATCATCAGTCGCTGCACGCTGTCCGGGCAGGCGCGCACCGTCTTGAGCAGCGGCGCCTCGTCCTCGCAGTAAAGCGCAGGCTTGAGCTCGATCATGTCGACGCCGAGGCCCATCGACTTCACGCACTTTTCAGCCGTGGCGCGCGCGCGAAGGGCCGGCGAGCTCAGGATGGCATCCGGTACCAGCGCCTCCTGGGCAAGCCAGGCCCCCATGCGCTGGGCGCCGCGCTTGCCGCGCTCCTTGAGGGGTCGATGGAAGTCGTCAGCTGCCACTGACCAGTCCGACTTTCCGTGGCGCATCAACAGCAGTTCACGACGCATGTTCAAGCCTCCAGCAAGGGGGTCAGGTGGTTCTCGACCAGCGCGGCGAAGTCCACGCGCCCGGTCACCTCAAGCACGCGGGTTGCCGCCAGGCGCTCCAGATACGGCGCGGGATCAAGGCTTGCGCCATTGGGCACGAAACGGCCATCCCGCTGCTGGTGGAAGGGCCCCGGTGTCTTCATCACCGCGCGTATCAGCGCTTCGCTGCGGCTGACCTCGACCTCGCGCACCTCGAGTGGCGCCTCGCTGCCGCGCGTCCAGTTGAGTATCACCATGGCTGCAAGCTCGCCACTGGCGCGGATACGCCCGGGGCCGTAGACGTCCTCGATGATCAGATCGTGCTTCTCTTCGAGATCCCACAGCGCTTCTTGCGGCATCGCTTCATAGCCTGCGATACGTGCGGGGTCCAGCAGCGGGCGCAGACGCGGATTGTTGAGCATGGTGCCGGGATTGATGCGTGGCAACTTGGCGACGCCGCGGGCACGCAGCGTTCCCTCCCGCCCGGGGCGGTCCAGGAACAGCCGGTCATTGCTGATGAAGTCGAACTCGGGATTGTCGAGCGCCTTCACCATGGTGGTGGACTTGCCGCCGCCGGAGAAGGCGGCGATGGCCACCGCGCGATCGCCCTTCGACAGCGCCGATGCGTGACAGATCAAGCCGTCATTCTGCTGCAGATGCGACATGTGCAGATTGAGCAGGAAGTTGATCACCTGGCTTTCATTGTCTTCACAGGGCCCGAACGCCAGGTTGTGGTCGTTGCTGCGCAGAAAGGCCATGCCCGTGCGCACCTTGTGAATCAGGCGCCCGTCGGCCAGGTCGATAATGGCGTCCTTGCGGCGTGTCTTGCCGGGCTCCGGCATCCAATCGACGAAGGCCTCGGGCACGATGCCGAGTCTCGCTGCCGCTGGCGTGTCCTTGAGGGCCGGCGCCTCGAGCACATGCACGAGCCTGGCTCCCCTCGGCACATTGTCGAGCGCCACAATGCGCGCGCAATGGCGAAAATATGTCGCCAGACGTTGCAGCAGCCGTGGCATGTCCGTCTTCACGCACAGGCGAAAGTCATCCACCTCGAACAGTAGCGCCTCGCTCAGGCACTGGCGCGACGGCGTCAGCGCCGTGAAGCAGGCGGCGGCCGTCCACTCTGCAAAGGGCAGCGTGGCAAGGCTGGCCGGGCTGTCACAGGTCGTCGCGCTCATGCCAGACACTCCATCACGTGATCGAGATAGGCGGTGGCCGCATCGACACCGGCACCTTCCAGCGCGCCGCGGAAGCCGCCGAAGGCCGAGACTTCGAAGATGATCGGGCCATCGTCGGTCAGCGCGACATCGACGGTGGTGAAGTCGAGCTTGAACGGCGCCTGGGCACGCTGCGCCAGCGCGATCAGCTCCTCGGAGGGCTCGAAGGGCGCGTACTTGCCACCGGCGTGGATGGTGGTATTCCAGGCATCGCCCCCACTGACGCGGGCGTAGCTGCACAGATAACGGCCCCCGACGAAGACCATGCCGTAATCCTGCCCCGGCAGGTCGAGGCGCTGCTGCAGATACATCATCGGGTGCTCGGCGGCGAACTCACGCACGGCAGCTTCCAGCGCGGCATCATCGCCGGTGTCCTCGATGATGCACATGCCCCGTGCCTTGGTGGAGAAAAGCGGCTTGAAGACGGCGGCCTTGAAGTGCTTGACGGCCTCGCAGGCCGTCGCCACGTCTTCGGTGACCAGTGTGGCCGGCATCGGGATATCGGCATTGGCCAGCGTGACGGTGCAGCTCAGGCGGTCGATCAGGCGAATCATGCTCTCCGCGCTGCTGAAGACGCGCACGCCCCTGGCTTCGGCGACGCGCAGCAGCTCCAGGCGGTCCAGGCTGCCCGGGGAATATTCCGCGCTGATCTTCTTGACGATCAGGGCATCCAGCTCGGTCAGGTCATGACGCACCCCGGCAGAGTCACGGAATTCGAGGCAGTTGCGGGACAGGTCCAGCGAGACGGCCGCCATGTCGATCACGAGACGAAAGCCCGTCCGTGCTTCGATGGCATCCGCCAGCACCTCGGTCGACCACTTGCCGGGAATACCCACGACGCCAATCTTGAAATCAGTCAACGAACAACTCCTCCAGGGGAATACGGTAATCGGCCGGCCGTTCAGGGTCGGCGCCAAGCACATGCTCGAGTATAAAGCGTGCGCGGTTGAACATGCGCCCTGCCAGCCCGGCATCGAGGATGAAACGTGTCGAGGTGGCAAAGGAGCGCGCCAGGCCAAGTGCCAGACGCCATTCAAAGGTGGTATCGCCCTGCTCATGGGCAAAGCGACGCATCTGCTGACCGAAACTCAGGGCCAGCGCCAGAATACGGGCCCGCAGCGCCGCATCCGTCAATTGCAGACGGTAATGGGACACCATGTGCACGGACACATCCTGCACATAGTCCTGATAGGCCGAGCGGTGAAGATCGATGAAGCGGATGCTCTGCTTCGCCGGATCGAAGAGGATGTTGTCGACATTGAAGTCGCCGTGGATATAGACGGCGAAGGGAGCCTCGAGCGAACGTTCCCTACCTGCGGCCTGCTCGATCAACGCTTCCAGCGAGGGCATCTCGCGCCCACACAGCGAGGCACCGCAGTGGCGAAATTCCGGATGGATCTGATAGACATCACTCAGCCGCTTGAGCAGCTGGCGCATGTGCCCTGCAGTGACCGGCTTGTCGCGGCGGGTGGTGGTCCACACCGAGTGCAGCGTCTCGACCAGCGCCTGCTGGGCGGTACGATTGAGGCGTGACGATTCGTTGATCAACAGATGCTCGAGGGTCATGCCCGGCAGGTGCTCGATCAAGAGTGCCGCGCTGTCGCCCTGCTGATGATGCGAGAGGATGCGGGGGGCGATGCCGGGATAGATGTCGTGCCAGCGCTCGACGCCCTGACGCTCCTCCTCGACCTTGCGCCCCAGGCCATCCTTGAAGATGGCCAGATACTCCGGCGAGGTCAGCGGCAGATCGCCGGTTGGCTTGCGGTCCCTGGATTTGCGGTCCTTGGACTTGCTGCCATTGGACTCGCTCGCCTTGTTCTTGCTGCCCTGTTGCTTGTCGTTGGCCGGCTTGCCCTTGTCACTGACCTTCTCAACAGCCCTCCCACTGGGCTTCTCGCTGGCAATCCCCGAGATCCGGCTGCCGGAGCGTGTCTCGGCCAAAGTGTCGACGCGCATCTCGCCCGCCGTCTGACTGCCATCACCGAGTTCATTGACCAGGTGCGTCAGCGAGGCATAGCGCTCGAAGTTGAGTGACTGACCGAGGGTTGCCGAGATGACCGCCTCACCCAACTGCCCCAGCACCTCGCCCATCTGGCTGATTTCCCGGGCCACGAACAGCAGATGTGTCAGGTCTTCGGCGGGAGCGCGCTTCTTCTTGAGCTGGCCAGTGAGTGCCCGGATGCGGCCTTCACTGTCCCGCTTCAGCTTCTCGCGACTGCGCGCAAGCTTCAGGGCCAGGGACAGGGAGCCGTTCTCCAGCGACATCTCGCTGCGCAGAATGCCGCGACGCACACGGCGCAGCGACTTGACCAGCACGATATCATCGACCAGCTGGACATCATCGACGCGAATCAGCTGCTCCAGACAACTGCGCGCCAGCTCACTGAGCCGTGCCAGACCACTGGCGACCTCGACCAGGCTCTGCTGGAAGCGGGCCCGCGCGTGCGAGCGCTTGTGGTTTCGGGCTTCAGGGCATGCCTGTTCGATACGCTGGCAGAGGTTCTCGGCGTACCCCTGGCGCTCCAGCAGCTTGCGCGCCATGGCCGCCGTCGGCGCGGACACGAACGCCTGCAGCCAGCCATATTGGCTATCCACTTCCGAACACAGAAATCGAAGGTTGTCGCGCGTGCTTTCAGGCCAGGCCTGATCCATGCCATCTCTCCATCCACTCGGAAATCATCCCAATGCCATAGTATTCCACTCAAAGATGACAATCCGCGACACGCGCTGGAGGAATCGACTGTCTTGTGGGTGGTCGGCCGGGCTGAAGCGCGGTTTTTTCATTGAATTCCACCACCCGAACGCCTCCCCCTAGACGTATCGCCTATAGCTGGACAAGACCGGATTCGGTGACAGTAGCGCAAGCGACCCTGCCAACCCCCGCGCGACCCACCACGGATGGAGACCCGCATGACCATCACCTGCATCAATGACCTGCAACGCCTGGCGAAACGCCGCGTGCCGAAGATGTTCTACGACTATGCCGATTCCGGCTCGTGGACGGAGTCCACCTATCGGGCCAACGAGGCCGATTTCGCCGCGATCGGACTGCGCCAACGGGTGATGGTCGACATGGACAATCGCACTCTGCGCACGAAGATGCTCGGCGAGGAGGTGGCCATGCCGGTGGCGATCGCACCGACTGGCCTGACCGGCATGCAGCATGCCGATGGCGAGATGCTGGCCGCGCGCGCGGCGAGTGACTTCGGTATCCCCTTCACGCTCTCGACCATGAGCATCTGTTCCATCGAGGACGTCGCATCCGTCAGCTCACGGCCCTTCTGGTTCCAGCTTTACGTGATGCGCGACAAGGATTACATCGGACGACTGATCGATCGCGCCAAGGCCGCGGAGTGTTCCGCGCTGGTACTCACCGCTGACCTGCAGATCATCGGCCAGCGCCACAAGGACCTGATCAACGGCCTGAGCGTGCCCCCTCGCCCCACCGTGGCGACCGTGCTCGATCTGGCCACCAAGTGGCGCTGGTGTGCCGGCATGCTCAAGACCAGGCGCCACACCTTCGGCAATATCGCCGGCCACGTGAAGGATGCCGAGAATCTGAGTTCCCTCTCGAAATGGACCGCCAGCCAGTTCGATCCGAGCCTGAGCTGGGACGACATCAAGTGGATCAAGGACCGCTGGGGCGGCAAGCTGATCATCAAGGGCATCATGGAGCCGGAAGATGCCGAGCTGGCCGTGCAGGCAGGCGCCGATGCGGTGATCGTCTCCAACCACGGCGGACGACAGCTGGATGGTGCCGCCTCCTCCATCTCCGCCCTGCCGGACATTCTCGCGGCAGTCGGCGACAGGACAGAGGTCCACATGGACGGGGGTATCCGCTCCGGACAGGATGTGCTCAAGGCGGTGGCGATGGGCGCCAAGGGCGTCTATCTGGGGCGCGCCTTCCTCTATGGGCTCGGCGCCATGGGCGAACAAGGCGTAACCAAGTCCCTGGAGATCATCCACAAGGAACTCGACACCACGCTAGCCCTGTGCGGACTGCGTGATATCCACGACGTGGACACGCGGATTCTCAGGCCCGGCACCTATCCGGTGGCCAGCTCGCAGAGCGAAGCCGAAGCAGCGCGAGAATCACGCCGCCAGGAACCTCATGACGCGCTGGGCGCGACCTCCTGAACACGACGGCGGGGCAATAACGCCCTGAAAAAGCACAAGGCCGACATGCGCCAGTGGAATCCACCACGGCGCATGTCGGCCTGTCATCACTGGGTGGCGACTCTCTCAAGGCTCACTCAAGCGCCTCTCCAGAATCACTCAAGAGCCTCTCAATACCCGCTCAAGGCACACTCAAGATCCGCTCAAGACTCAGTGCACCTTGAGGCGCGGCCCCATGCTTCGGCGCAGCACGTCACTGACCACCTCGGCGGAGCCCTTCAGCGGCCCCAGCAGCAGGAACTGGTGCTGGCGCTGCAGCCCTTGATAGGCGGCGCGCGCGAAGCGTCCTCTCACCTGCAGATCATCATTGCCCTTGTTGCCCTGGGCATTGCCCAGCTTGTCACTCAACTTGCCGCTGAGCTCACCGACGCTGCCGGCACTGGAGAGTGACAGCAAGGTACCGCGGTCCTTGAACTCGAAGGCCTGAGCCGGCTCACCCTGCTGGCGACGCGGCAGTTCATCGGCGAGAAACTCGGCCTGCTCGCTGGCCACCTGAGCGGTGGGCGGCAGCGGTGCCTCATCGATGTTGGCACAATCGCCCAGCGCGAAGATGCTGTCGTGGCCGAGGCATTGCAGCCCGGGCGTCACCGTGAATTGACGCTTCTTGTTGCTTTCCAGGGCATCGATTTCCTCGACGATGGCAGGCCCGACACGCCCTGCTGCCCAGACCACCAGATCCGCGTCCCGCGTCACCGACTCGTCGCCTTCACTGATCTCGACACTGCCGGGGGACACCTTGGCGACCTGACGCGACAGTTCGATCTTGATGCCCTGCTCCTCGAGTCGCTGATGGATCGACTCGCGCAGTTCCTGTGAGACACTGGGCATGAAGGTCTCGGTGGCCTCGAGAATCGTGATCTCGACCTTCGCGCCCTTGGGTGCAGGGGCGTCATGCATGCCACGCGCCTCATGCAGGTAGGCGGCCAGTTCGACACCGGTGGCGCCGGAGCCGACGATCACCACCTGATACGGCCGCCCCGGGGACTCCTTGGCACTATCTTGCGTGCCTCCCTCAGTGCCAACCTGAGCGCCGCCCTGGGTGGCTGACAGGCCAGCATCGCCTGTCGGTGCTCTTTCCATCGCCACATGATTGGCCAGCAGGCCACGCGAGAACTGCTGGGCGATGCGCTCGGCGTCATCAGGGGAATCCAGCAGGCAGGCATGCTCCAGCACACCCTCGACCCCCATGTCCGGCGTCACACCGCCCAGGGCCAGCACCAGCTGACGATAGCCCCTGACGCGCGCCGGCACCTCGGCGCTCGCGTGGTCTTCCCTGCCCGGGATCGCCGCCAGGGTGATCTGGCGCTGTTCAGGGTCCACGCTTTCGAGTGTGCCGCACTCATAGCGGAACCCCCACTGCTCGGCCAGACCGGAATACCCCAGCTCATCGACCTGACGCCGCCCGAGGCCCGCCGCTATCTCATGCAGTCGTGGCTTCCATACGTGACTGGTGTCGCGGTCTATCAGCAAGACGTCCTTGTGGCCTGCCTTGGCAAGGCGAACCGCCAGCTCGAGTCCGCCGGCACCGCCACCGACAATGACGATATCGGCGTCGCGCGTTGGCTGAGGATCATGCGTTTCCATAGAGGCCTCCTTTAGCGGGGTCGAATATAGAAACCTTATGTCAGACCAGGTGCTTTTCAAGACTGACACGCATGACTTCGCCAATGCGCTGCCTTTGATGCGACGCATCATTGGCGTGATCGCCTGCGCAACGCTTGAGGCCACCTTGGGGTTTGACAGCGCTCGAGTCCGCGACTAAAGCTTATTTATACGAATAAATATAACTGACTCGCTGCCGCTCAGGACATCGCATGCCGACATCGCCCTCCCCCCTAGACACTTCACGTGCCAGCACCAGTGCCAACGCCTCCGGCGCCCACCTGCCCAAGCGCCAGAAGCTGGCCGAGCTGATCAGTGATGATCTGAGGCGCAGCATCGTGCTCGATGGATTGAGCGAAGGCGACCGGCTGCCCAATGAGAAGGCGCTGATGGCCCAGTACGGCTGCGCCAAGGGCACGCTGCGCGAAGCCCTCAAGATTCTCGAGGTCGAGGGCTTGATCACCCTGAAGACGGGGCCCAATGGCGGCGCCGTGCTCAATGCGCCGAGCATGGAACCGGCCAGCCGCATGCTGAGGAGCTTCCTGCATTTCAAGACGCTCAATGGCGCTCAGGTCTATCAGCTACGCCGACTGCTGGAAGTCGAGATGGCGGTCTCGGTGGTGGGCCTGCTCAGCGAAGAGGACCTGGTGACGCTCGAGAACAATGTCCATGACTGCAGCTGTCACCAGCCACAGGACGAGGACCAGCGGCGCCAGCGCTTCCTGGAAATCGAATTCCATCAGGTGCTGGCCCGCGCCTGCCCCAACCCGCTGCTCAGCTTCATGTGCCAGTTCCTCAACGACATGCTGCATGAGCTGGTCGTCATCAAGAAGGCCTACCTGCCGGAGCGCAAGCAGTTCGACCAGGCCAATCAGCATTACCACTCCGGCCTGATCACGGCGTTTCGCCACGAGGACCATGAGCAGGTCAGACAGCTCATGACAGAACACATGCAGGATGCCGAGCACCACATGACGGCACTCGAGGTGGAAATGGCCGACCAGTTGCTCGTCACCCCCGCGCAGCTGATGGCCGACAGCAGAGCCTGACCCGAAGCCGAAGTCTGGACCGAAACAGGAGCGGAATTGATACAAGAGCAGAACCGGAAGCACAACAACAATATCCACGAGAGGATGAAGCCGATGACCACTGCCCAGATGGACACATCGCCCGCGAATACCCTGAGCGAGCTGCGCACCGACAGCGATCGCCTGTGGCAATCACTGATGACCCTGGCCGAGCTGGGCGCCACGCCCAAGGGCGGCGTCAACCGCCAGGCGCTGACCAAGCTGGACCGCCAGGCGCGCGACCTCTTCATTCAGTGGTGCAAGGCCGAGGGTTGCACGATCCGTATCGATGCCATCGGCAACATCTTCGCGCGCCGCGCCGGCACCGATCCGGACGCACCGGCGGTGATGACCGGCAGCCACATCGACACCCAGCCGACCGGCGGCAAGTTCGAT
Organism: Cobetia sp. 29-18-1; assembly: GCF_029846405.1. Taxonomy (NCBI): domain Bacteria; kingdom Pseudomonadati; phylum Pseudomonadota; class Gammaproteobacteria; order Oceanospirillales; family Halomonadaceae; genus Cobetia; species Cobetia sp. 29-18-1. The sequence continues at coordinate 84,774 of NZ_JARWKS010000006.1, read as the reverse complement.
GGCTGCTTCGGGGTGATGGCCGGGCTTGAGGTCCTGCGCAGCCTCAACCAGCACGACATCAAGACCCGCTGCCCGGTGGAAGTGGTGGTCTGGACCAATGAAGAAGGCTGTCGCTTCGCGCCCTGCATGATGGGGTCCGGCGTGCATACCGGCCAGTTGTCACTGCACGAGATGCTCGCCCAGAAGGACAGCGACGGCGTGACCGCCGGCGAGGCACTGGATTCCATCGGCTATCGCGGCAGCGATGAGATCCCCCGCGAGAACGTGCGCGCCTTCTTCGAGAGCCACATCGAGCAGGGCCCGATTCTGGAAGATGAAGCGACCACCATCGGCGTGGTGATGGGCGCGCTGGGTCAGCGCTGGTTCGATCTGACCCTCACCGGTCAGGAGGCGCACGCGGGCCCTACGCCCATGTCACTGCGCCAGGACGCCATGCTTGGCGCGGCCGAGATCACCGTCGCCGTCAATCGCATCGCCATCGATCACGCGCCGCATGGCCGCGGTACCGTGGGCGTGATGCAGGTCCACCCGGGCTCGCGCAACGTCATCCCCGGGCAGGTCAACATGACCATCGACCTGCGCTCGCTGGAACCCGACTCCCTCACCGCGATGGTCGCGGAGCTGAAAGAGGTCGTCGAAGCCGTCAGTCAGCGGCATCGCCTGACCTACGAGCTCACCCCCACCGCCGACTTCGTGCCGGAACACTTCGCCGACAACTGCGTGAACGCGGTGCGCAATGCCGCCAGCCAGCTCGGCTACTCGCATCTCGACATCGTCAGCGGCGCCGGCCACGACGCCATCTTCATGGGCCGTATCGCCCCCGCCGGCATGATCTTCGTGCCCTGCGAAGGCGGCATCAGCCACAACGAGATCGAGAACGCCGCGCCCAAGGACCTGCACGCCGGCTGCAACGTGCTCTTCCATGCCATGCTCGATCAGGCCGAGATCGTCAGCTGAGCATCAGGCACGGCCCGCTGAACGCTGATCGCATAAGCTGCTGAAACGAAAGCCCCGCTCGAGTCGCCATCGAGCGGGGCTTTCGTGTCTTGCAGGCCAGCGGCTGTCAGGCATGCTCTGACACCTTCACGCCAGTGAGCGTTTCCAGAGACTCTCGATGCTGTCCATCTCCGCCGGACCGAACAGCGCCTCGGGTTCGCCGCGGTACCAGGCCCAGAGCTGATCACCGAAATCGAAGTGCCACCATTCGCTGGGCAGATTGGTGAAACCGGCCTCGGTCATGACGTGATAGAGCAGACGCCGATTGTCGCGTGCTTCGGCCTGGGGCGTATCGCCGGCAGGCGGATGACGCTCGAAATGATCCGCGTGGGACTCGGGGGTCGCCTCGTCAAACAGCGTCCCCATCTCGAGCAGCAAGCCATCGGCGTCACACAGGGTGACATCGACGGCGCCGCCGGTGAGATGCGGACTCGGCGCGTCCGGGTCACGGCTGGGCAGCGAGACGAATTCGCGCGTACGCGCCAGCAGCTGGGCCTCATCAAGCTCGGGGTCATGCGTCTTGAGCGACTGATACAGCGTCTCGAACAGATACTGCTGCACCCGCCAGGGACGCCAGCCATCCATCACCACCAACGACAGCCCTTGCGGCAAGGCGCGCGCGGCCTGCAACAGGCGCTGATACACCGCACGCCGCACCAGACATTCATTGACCGCCCCGGGGATACCGAGGCGCGCGTAGGCGGGATAGACCTTCAGACATGACGGCCCGAGGCTGGTCGGCACCAGAGTACTGTCACAGCCCTTGACGGGAATTCGGGTGACCTGGGTCCAGTCCGGCTCATCATGACTCGGGATGGGGGGAATTGGGCGCTTCAATGTTGACGTCATGAGTTGTTATCCAGACAGGGTCGGCAACCACAGGGTAAGAGGCGGGAAGATGATCAGCATCAGCAGCACCGCGACCGCCACCAGCACGAACGGCCAGATGGTGCGAAACAGCGAGGTGATCTCGAGCTTGCTGACCGCGGCGGCCACGAACACGCAGGCGCCCATCGGCGGCGTGATCAGCGCGATGGTGATATTGAGCGTGATGATGACACCCAGGTGCACGGGGTCGATGCCGGCGGCCATGGCCACAGGCACGAAGATTGGCGTCAGCAGCATCAAGGCCGAGACTTCCTCCATGAACATGCCGGTGACGAAGGTGATGGCGCTGAGCAGCAACAGGATCAGGATCGGGCTGTCGATATAAGGCGTCAGCAATGCCACGAACTGATTGGGCACCTGGGCATAGGACAGCAGCCAGCTGACGATGGACGACACCGCCATGATCACGAAGATGGCGCTGGTCAGACGCGCCGTGTCCTTGATGGCACCCCACACATCAACAAGCTTGAGCGGCCCCTGGCACAAGCCGCAGAGCAGCACATAGGCCACGATCAAGGCGCCGGATTCGGTCGGGGTCACGATGCCCAGCACGATACCGGAGACGATGATCACCGGTGCCACCAGCGCAGGCAGTGCCCCGATGACCGCCGCGATCACTTCGCGACGTGCCGGTGCCTGGCCACGTGCCTGCAGACCATGACGCCGGGCATACCAGGCATTCATCGCCATGAATGCCACCGCCAGCACCAGACCGGGTACGACACCGGCCAGGAACAGGCTGCCCACGGAGGTGTTGGTCAGCGAAGCGTAGAGGATCATGAAGATGCTGGGCGGGATGATCGGCCCGATCAACGAGCTGCCCGCCGTCAGACCTGCGGCAAAGGAAGTCGAATAGCCCTCCTTGCGCATGGCCGGCACCAGTAGCGAGCCCAGCGCGGAAGTATCGGCGACCGCCGAACCATTGACGCCAGCGAAGAACACGCTGGAGACGACATTGACATGGCCCATGCCACCGCGCAGATGTCCGACCATCAGGCGTGCAAGACGCATGAGGCGTTCGGTCAGGCCACTGATGTTCATCAGGTTGCCGGCGAGAATGAACAGCGGAATCGCCATCAGCGAGAAGGCATTGATGCCACCGAAGAACTGCTGTGGCCCGAGGCGCTCCAGCATCGAAATATCGACGAACAGGAAGCCGGTCACGGCGGTGACGAGCAGGGAGAGAAACAGCGGCAGGCCCAGCAGCACGTGCACGACGAAGATGGCCAACATTGCCCAGATCATGTGCGTGGCCCTCCATTCCTGTCATCGTGTGTCGCAGGCTCGTCGACCTCCTCGTCCGGCGCGATCTCAAGCGCCGGGGATGTCAGTGGCCGTGGGCCATGCAGCAGCACCTGGGCCGTGATCAGCGCGAAGCCGATCGGCATCGACAGCATCGGCACGCTGCGGCTGACGCCCAGCCCCATGGTGCGGAACATGCTTGCCGACATGGCGTAGTGCCAGGTCATCCAGGTCGCGCCCGCCATCAGCACGAGCGTCAGCCACCACTGGTAATGGACCAACGCCGTGGCCATGCGCGGAGGCAGACGCCGTTCCAGCAGCGCCACGCGCATATGCGCCCCTTCCGCCCAGACGACGCCGATCGCCAGCATGACACTGGCGATGATGAGATAGCGGGTCAGCTCATCGACCCAGATGGGAGCGCCGCCCAGTACATAGCGCATCACCACGCCGTAAAGCATGATCAGCACCGTGGAAGCCAGCAGTACTGCCGCTATCGCCAGTGTCACACGGCCACAGGCAAGCAGCAGGCCTTCCCGCAGGGAAGGCTGTCGTGAAGGAGTCATGGAAGTCATTTACCGCAATCCACCAGCAAGGAGGGAAATTCAGAGCCTCGATGCCCGGACTGTCACTGCCCGGGCACCGGGTACCGCAGCGGGATGCTCGCTGATACTTGAGCGTCACTCGCCTTTCACCGAGTCAGCGTGTCAGCGTGTCAGCGTGTCAGGTCATCGCAACAGACCATCGCAACAAGCCATCTCGAAAGACCATCGCGACAGGCCATCACGAGGACAGGCCAGCATCCTTCATGGCGGTGTCGATCAGCTCTGGCGCGATGTCCTGGCTCTTGAGCCATTCGAGGTAGGCCGGCTGGCCCTTGCTGCGAAATGCCTCGAGATCAGCCTCACTGGGACGGATCACTTGCATGCCCTGCTCTTCCAGCGAGGCGATACGTGACTCGACCTGGTTCTGGTTGTCCTGACGGGCCTGGGCATTGGCTTCCTGAACCGCCTCGAGAAGTGCCGTGCGCTCCTCGTCCGACAGGCTCTCGAGCAGCTGACCATTGGCCACCAGGAACTGATCGGAATACTGGATGTTGGCCAGTGTCAGGTACTTCTGCACTTCCTGCAGACTGCCAAGCAGGATGTACATCGGCGGGTTCATCTGGCCATCCGCCACCCCCGTGCGCAGCGCCATGTAGACCTCCGTCCACGGAATCGGCGTGCCCGAGGCACCGAAGGCCTCGTAGAGCGCTACCTGGCTTGGGTCCATCGCGCGAAAACGCAGGCCTTCGAAATCATCAGGGCTGGTGATCGGGCGCTTGTCGTTGGTGAAGGCCAGAAAGCCCCCTTCCTCGACGACGGCCAGAATCTCGGCGCCATTGGTGCGCTCGCTGAACAGTTGCTGCACCTGCTGCCAGTACTGCCCCTCATCGAAGAAACGGCGCGCCTCATCAAAGCCGTCGAACATGAACGGCGTCGCGCTGACATAGACTTCTGGCACGATGGGGGCCATGCCCGCGAAGGAGGCGATGTTCAGGTTCGGGGCGCTGATCACCTGCTCCATGCGCTCCTGCTCCTCGCCCAGCATGCTGTTGGGATAGAGCTTGAGTTCCAGCTCGCCGTCGGTCTTCTCTTCCACCAGGGTCTTCAGATTGCTGGCGAAGACATGCACCGCATTCTTGTCGGCATCCGGCGCACCGTTGTAGCTGAGGTTGATGGTCTGGGCCTGCACGCTGGCCGCCAGCAGGCTGAGCGCCAGAGTGGAACCGGTGAGCGTCTTGCGCAGCAGAGATGTCTTGGACAAGGACATGTGGATTCCCTTTTGTTGTTGTAAATATTCGTTGTATGCGGCGGGAGTGACGCCGCCTTTGTCAGTGTGGCCCTGCGGCCAGTCAAGGTGAGGGACTTTCGCCTTCACACATCGAAAGTAGCGTTGCCGCTGTAGACTAATCAATCGCCTGAGTGTTGTTTTTTCGTCCACACCTGAAAAAGCGCCTGAATAGTGCCCTTCCTGACGACGACTGCCCCGCCAGCATGGGCTGTACGGGGCAGTCGGGACGTTCTGTGAAATGCTGCACTGAGCGAGAGAATGGCCTGTGCAATGGGACAGCCGTGTGAGGAGATAGAGCTGAACAAGCGCCCGTCAGCACCGATACCCTGACCTGTGCGTCGAGCGACGCTGCTTGAATATCACGTGGCGAACATCACATGGCGAACGTCACTTGCCCAGCAGGCGTGGCGCATCCGCGGTAAAGAATCGCAGGCCCTGCTGAAGATGGGTGACGCAGGCCTCGACGGCGACGGTCATCTCGCGCCCACGCCGCGTACACATCTGCGCACGGGTCGTCGCCAGCGCGGGGTGCTGCATCGGCAACAGGCAGATATCGCCGCGCCGCAGCTCCTCCACCACGCTCAACTCCGGCATGAAGGTCACGCCGATCCCCGAACGCACGAAATTCTTGAGCACCGACACGGAATTGGTGCGCAACTGCGCGCGCAGCGAGACGCGCTCCTGCTGCGCCGCCTGATTGACCATCTGACGCATACCGGTGCATTCATCGATCAACGCCAGCGGCCATTGTGCCACCTGCGAAAGCGTCAACGGCTCTGCAATCTCGAGTAGCGGATGCTCCGCCGGCACGATCAGATCCAGCGGCTGACAGGTCTCTACATGACAGCAAAGAATCGGATCGACAGGCGGGGCGTAGAGCAGCGCGATATCCACCTCGAAGTCGCGCAACAGCTCAGTCGCCTCATTCACCCCCGCCATGCGCACCACGACCTCGATGCCGGGATGACGTGCCATGAAGCTCTGCAACGGCAGCGAGATCAGATCGGCAATGAAGCCTTCGCCCACCGCGATTCTCACCTCACCACTGCGCAGGCCCTGCAAGGCGCTCAGCTGCGAGAGCGCTGCCGCCTCCGCCGCCTGCTGGCGATGAAAGTGATCCAGCAGCAACACCCCGGCCTGGGTGGCGCGCATGCCCGTCTCGCTGCGCTCGCACAGCGCGACACCCACCTCTTCTTCCAGCTGCTTGATCTGGCGGCTCACCGCTGAAGGGTCGAGATTCAGATGTCGCGCCGCTCGGCGCAGTGAGCCCCGGCGGATGATTTCATTCAGCGCCGTCAGCGCCTTGGGATTGAGCATGGAGACAGTACCCGCCAGCAGCAGTGGAGGAAGAGGCAAGACTCGGATCACGCAGGATATCCTTGCAGACCGAGCGACTCCAGAGGCCCATATCGGGAAGCGATCGACAACGAAAAAGGAGCCGCATGAGCGGCTCCTTCTGGTTCGGCGTGATCAGCAGTTACCTTTCTTGGCCTGCCCCGGCGGGCAGAAGCCGCCGCCTCCACGCTTGTGGTCATGGTGTCCATCACCGATCTCGATGATAGGCTCGGCATCGATCCGCGCCGGTGTATAACTGCACCCTGCCATGAAAAGGGCACTCAGCATCACCAGACTGACAACTCGCACGCTAGACTTCATCATCATTCCTTTTCATGAAAATACACATTTCTCGATGCCCCATATCGTACCGGAATACACGCCATCGAGAACGCAATTTCTCAACGAGTGGTAATGTTAGCCCAAGCTTGCGGCATCAATCACGACAGGATCTGGCCATGTTCGATTTCAAGGAAGTGGAAGCCTTCGTGTGGATCACGCGCCTGGGGTCGTTCCGACTGGCCGCCCAGCATCTGCATCTGACCCAGCCCTCGATTTCCGAACGTATCAACAAGCTGGAAACCACGCTGGAGACCCGCCTGCTGGAGCGCACTCGCCGACCGGTACAGCCGACGCTCAAGGGGCGCGAATTCTATCGCCACGCCGAGGCGTTGCTGGAGGCGCGCCAGAAAGCGCTATCCATGATGGAGTTGAATACGCCCTTCCAGGGCGTGCTGCGACTGGGCGTCGTCGAGACCGTCGCGCATAGCTGGCTGCCCGGCTTTCTGGCCGAACTGGCGCGCCGCTACCCGGACCTCACGCTGGAACTCGAGGTCGACAGCTCCCCCGGGCTTGCCGCCATGCTCACCGCCGGCGATATCGACCTCGCCTTTCTGATGGGGCCGGTGACGGCAGAGAGCGTGCTCAATCGTTTTCTCTGCAACTACACGATGGGCTTCGTGATCAGTCCCGCGCTGGGCTTCACCGAAGACAATTTCTCGTTGCGGCGCCTGAATTCTCTGCCGCTGATCTCGTTTGCCCGCAACAGCCGACCCCACCATGAGCTCGGCTCCATGCTCCATCAGATGGGGCTGGATGACGTGAAGCTGCATTGCTCAAGCTCGCTATGGACCATCGTGCGCATGACCCTGGATGGCCTGGGCGTCGGCGCCATCCCGCCACGCATCGTCGCCGAGGAAATCCGCCAGGGCACCCTGCTCAGCCTGCCCTGCGACCTGCCCGAACTGACCTTCACCGCCTCCTGGCCGACCCATATGGAAAGCGCCCTCGCCGAAGGCGTGTGTGAACTCGCCATCGAGATCGCCCGCCAGGATCAGGAGGCGCATTCACGAATCGCCTGATCTTATCGGGCTTTCATACCCTGCATAGCGTCCCTTTCGGCCATGATGTTTCTACTGACCCGCGCCACATGAAAGGAATTTCCGATGGCTTAACTCGATAAAAATCGATTGGATTTATCTGAGTGCGCTTCTTATGGTGAAGACAGACAACAACAACTTCACAAGAAGCTCCAACGATGCCCCAGACACTTCTCAGTGCCGCGTCGTCCCCCCGCGAGGCGCGCGAGCAGATCCGCAGCGGTCATTGGGCCAGCCACACCAGCGGTATCGCTGCCGGCTACGCCCAGACCAACCTGATCATCCTGCCAGCCGAGGCTGCCGGCGAATTCCTGCAATTCTGCCAGGCCAACCCCAAGGCCTGCCCGTTGCTGGATGTCACGGCCGTCGGTTCTCCCGCCCCGACAGGGCTCGGTGATAACATCGACCTGCGCCACGACCTGCCGGCCTACCACATCTATCGTCACGGCAAGCTTGAGGAAACGCGCGAGGATATCGCCGCCCTGTGGCAGGACGATTTCGTGGCGTTTTCCATCGGCTGCTCGTTCTCGTTCGAAGAGGCACTGCTCAACGAGGGTGTCGAGGTTCGCCATGCGCGCCTGAAGCGCAACGTGCCGATGTATCGCACCAATATTCCGCTGATCAGTGCCGGTCGTTTCCACGGCAACCTGGTGGTATCCCTGCGCCCGATGTCGGCGGCGCACGCCATTCGCGCGATCCAGATCACCACCGACATGCCTCGTGTGCACGGTGCCCCCGTCCATCTGGGCGACCCCGCCTTGATCGGTATTTCCGATATCGAAAGCCCCGACTTCGGCGATGCGCCTACGCTTGAGACAGGTGACATGCCGGTATTCTGGGCCTGTGGCGTCACACCACAACTGGCGCTGGAGAATGCCCGACTGCCATTGGCGATCGCGCATAGCCCGGGGCACATGCTGATTACCGACATTCCCAATCATCGCCTCAAGTACGGATGACCTGCTGCCAGGCGTACTGCCGGGCATGAGAGAAATCCGCACTCATCACGCCCGGCGCAGTGCAGGGACGCACCGCGAATCGAAACACAGCACAGCAACGCACAGGACAGCAGCGGGAAAGACACACCCCGCAAAGATGCAGCCAACAAGCTTTTCCGATAACACCAGATGCACAACAACAATGGTGATTCCCATGAAGACACGTTTTGCCCTCTCCGCCCTTGGTCTCGCACTCGCCGCCGCCGGTAGCGCCAATGCTGCCGATACCCTCAACGTGGTAGGCAGCTGGAGCAGCCTGGAGCTCAACCGTCAGTTCGAGAAGCCGTTCTGGAGCGAGACCCTCCCGGCCGCCAGCAACGGTGAACTCAGCACCCAGGTGACCACCTTCGACCAGATGGGCATCCCCGGCTCCGACGTCTATCGCTATCTGGGCGATGGTGTCTTCGATGTCGGCATGACCGTGGCCGACTACACCGTGTCCGATGCGCCGGAACTCGAAGGGCTGGACCTGCCGATGATGGCCCCCACTGCCGAGGAAGCGCAGCAGGTCGCCGAGGCCTTCCGCCCCCTGGCGGAGTCCACCATGAACAAGCGCTTCAACAGCCACGTGCTGGCCATCGTGCCGTATCCGGCTCAGGTGCTGTTCTGCAACACCCCGATCGAAGGGCTCGATGGCCTGCAGGACAAGAAGGTGCGTGCCAGCGGCCGCTCCACCGGTGAGTTCATCGAGGCGCTGGGCGCACAGAGCCTCAACATCGCCTTCAACGAGGTGCCCGGCTCCCTGGAGCGTGGCGTCATCGACTGCGCCGTCACCGGTTCGCTCTCCGGCTACAGCGCCGGCTGGCATGAAGTGTCCAGCCACCTGATGCCGCTGCCGCTGGGTGGCTGGGATTACGTGATCACCGCCATCAATCAGGACAAGTGGCAGGGCCTGGGCGCCGAGACCCAGACTCTGATCCAGCAACAGGTGGATAGCGAGTTCACCGCGCCGGTGTGGGAAAACGCGCGTGGCGAGACCGCGCGTGGCGTGGCCTGCCTGACCGGTGAAGGCGATTGCCCGCTGGGCAAGAGCGCCGACATGACGCTGGTCGACTTCAGCGACGACGACGCCAAGCGCGCACGTGCGGCGCTCGAAGACACCGTCCTGCCTGCCTGGGCGGCGCGTGTCGATGCCGAGACGCGCAAGACCTGGAACGAGAGCGTCGGCAAGGTCGTCGGCCTGACCGCCAGCGCGGAGTGATCCAGCGGCACCTGCTCACCGAAGCCTGTTCGCGAGCAGGTGCCGATAGCCCCGCCCTGTCCCGACGTGGCAGACATGTTCCCCAGAGACGTAGCGCTGAACGACTCGCGCCTGTGTATTCAAGCGCAAGCTTTCAAAAGCAGGCTTCATAAGCAGGCTTTCTCGAGAAAGCGGCCTTCGTTCAGCGCCCCAGCAGGACCCGACTCATGAACTCCTTCCTTCACGCACTCGATGTCCTCGTGTCACTGACACGCGCGATATCACGCCACGCCGCACGCCTGATGGGCCTGTTGCTGCTGGCCGTCGTGGTCTTCATCGGCGCCGAGATCCTGATGCGCCAACTGTTCAATCATCCGCTGCCCGGCGTGCACGAATATGCCGGGTATGTGCTGGCGATGCTCTCGGCGTGGGGCCTTTCCCACACCCTGATGGAGCGCGCCCACATCCGTATCGATGTCGTGCACGGCAAGCTGCCGGCCTTCTCGCGCCACACCCTTGATATCCTCGCGATGCTGGCGCTGAACCTGGTGGCCTGGGTGATTCTGATCAATGCCTGGCCGGTGCTCGGCAAGTCGTTGAGCAACGGCTCCACCGCCAACACCCCGCTGGCGACACCGCTGTGGATTCCGCAGCTGCTGTGGCTGTCCGGTTATGCCTGGTTCGCGATCACCACCAGCGTGCTGGGACTGCGCGTTCTCGTTGCCGCCTGTCTGCGTGATACCACCACGCTCGAGACACTGGCCGGCCCCGATCACGGAGAAAGCGAAGGGGCTCTGGCCCAGGCTGCCTCCACGACCAAGGAGACTCGCTGATGTTGGGCTTTCTTTCGGTGGGTATCCTCACCCTGCTGCTGGCCGGCATTCCCGTTGCGGTCACCCTCTTCCTGCTCGCCTTCGGGATCGACCAGTTCTATTCCTTCTTCCCGCTGACCAAGGCGCTGGGCCAGAACCTGTGGTCTGCCGCGGACTCCTTCCTGCTGATCGCGATTCCGCTGTTCGTGCTGATGGGCGAGATCATCGTGCGCGCCGGCATCGCCGAGAAGGCCTACCGCGCCATGGACCACTGGCTGTCGTGGCTGCCGGGCGGCCTGCTGCACGCCAACATCACCACCTCGGCGCTGTTCTCGGCGACCTCCGGCTCCTCGGTAGCGACGGCGGCGACGGTCTCGACCGTGGCCTTGCCCCAGGGCAAGAAGCTCGGCTATGACGCCAAGCTGTTCTGCGGCAGCATCGCCGCGGGCGGCACCCTGGGCATCCTGATTCCCCCGTCGATCAACCTGATCGTCTATGGCTTCCTGACCGAGACGTCCATCCCGAAGCTGTTCATGGCCGGCCTCGTGCCGGGCCTCGGCCTGGCGGCGCTGTTCATGCTGGCCTCGCTGCTGCTGTGTGTCTGGAAGCCGTCACTGGGCGGCCCGCGTCAGAGCGCCAGCTGGAGCACCCGCATCAAGAGCCTGTCATTCCTGCTGCCGTTGCTGGTGCTGTTCATCGTCATCGTCGGCTCCATCTATCTGGGCTGGGCGACCCCGACCGAAGCCGCCGCCATCGGTGTGCTGGCCTCGCTGGGCCTCGCCGCCATCAACCGCTCGCTGAATATGGCGATGATCAGCCGCGCGCTGGACGGCACCGTCAAGACCACCTCGATGATCCTGTTCATCATCATGGCGGCCTCCTTCCTCAACTTCGCGCTGGCCTCCTCCGGCATGGTCCAGCAGGTCACCGGCCTGCTCGAAGCCTATGACCTGGGACCCTTCGCGCTTCTGATGGCGGTGATCGCACTGTTCATCGTGCTCGGTTTCTTCATCGAGACCCTGTCGCTGATGGTCATCACCATTCCCATCGTCACTCCGCTGATCGCGGCGGCCGGTTACGACAAGGTATGGTTCGGCATCGTGATGATCCTGTTCGTCGAGCTGGCACTGATCACCCCGCCAGTCGGCCTGAACCTCTACATCGTGCAGGCCTCACGACGTGGTGAAGCCTTCTCGGACGTCATCATCGGCACCCTGCCGTATCTGGGCGCGATGCTGGTGATGGCCGCGCTGCTGGTGGCCTTCCCACAGATCGCGCTGTGGCTGCCTTCGGCGCTGTAAAGCCGCTTTTGCCTGACACCTGCTGGCAAGCCGGCAGGTGTCATTGACGCAACACCGTTCACTCAAGACTTCCTGCACAGAACAACGACAACCCCCGATAACGGAGCGATTCCCATGCTGACCTTTACCCATGACAACGGCGAATTCACCCTTGATGTCCAGCGCGTCGCGATTGCCGGCTGGGCCGGACGCGACCAGGCGGGCGTGCAGCACCATATCGACGAGCTCAAGCTGCTGGGCGTGGCGCCGCCCTCCCAGACCCCGCTGTTTTACCGCGTGACCCGCGAGACCCTGACCCAGGCCTCTCAGGTCGCGATGCTCGGCGGCGAAGGCTCCGGTGAGGTCGAGACCTGTCTGGTCAGCGACGCCGAGGGCACCCTGTGGGTGACGATCGCCTCGGACCACACCGACCGCAAGCTCGAAGCCGTCGGCGTCGCCGAATCCAAGCAGCTGTGCGCCAAGCCGATTGCCCGCCATGCCTGGAAGCTCAGTGAGGTCATCGACCACTGGGACAGCCTCGAGATCGAAAGCGAGATCGAAGACGCCGGCAAGACCGTGCGCTATCAGCAGGGCACCCTCGCCGAGCTGCTGCCGGTCGCCACCCTGATGGAGCGCCTGCCGGCCGGCATCGCCAAGGACGGCAGCCTGGCCCCCAACAGCGTGCTGCTGTGCGGCACCGTGCCGGCGATCGGTGGCATCCGCCCCAGCCCGAGCTTTACCATGCGCCTGATCGACCCGCAGACCGGTCGTCGCATCGAGCACCGTTACGAGGTGGAAGAACTTGAGGTGGTGGCATGAGTGATGAGAACAAGCGCCTTGAACAGGCGCGTGAATTCTGGGCACGCCCGCCCCGCCAGCGCACGTTGACGCAGTTGCTGGCCGCCTATCAGACAGGCAGTTTCGGCCCCGAGCAGACCGCCACGGTGCTTGCCGAGCGCCATCAGGCCCTGGGCGAGAGCGCAAGCCACAGCATCATCAGCCGCGATGATGCTGGCATGAGCGTGCAGGCCGCCGCACAGCAGCAACTCAAGGCGGCTGCGACGTTGTTGCCGCTGGGGGGTGTTCCGGTCTCGATCAAGGACCTCTTCGACGAGACCGGCATGACGACGCTGGCAGGCTCGCGGGCACTGGCAGGAAGCCAACCAGCCGATCAGGACGCTGTGGCGCTGAGCCGCCTGAAAGCCGCCGGTATCCTGCATGCCGGCCGCACCAGCATGAGTGAGTTCGCGTTCTCTGGCCTGGGCCTGAACCCGCATGTCGGCACGCCGCCCAACCCCTTCGACGGCGAGCGCATCACCGGCGGCTCGACCTCCGGCGGTGCCGCCTCCGTCGCCTTCGGACTGGCAGCCGCGACCCTGGGCAGCGATACCGGCGGCTCGCTGCGGATTCCGGCGGCCTTCTGTGGCCTGACCGGCTTCAAGCCGTCACAGGCCAGCGTGCCGGGAGATGGCGCCTTCCCGCTGTCACCCAGCCTGGACTGCATCGGCCCTATCGCGCCCAGCGTCGCCTGCTGTCGCCGCCTGTGGGAAGTCCTGAGCGGTGAGGCCGCTGACGCGACGCCGCTCACTCGCCCGCTGACGCTGCTGGTGCCGGAGAGCGAGCTGGTCAGTGAAGTGGACGCCGATGTGGCCGCCGACTTCGCCGCCCTGCTGGAACGGCTCGAGGGGCTGGGGGTTCGCCTCCAGCGTGCACCGGTCGAGGCCATCGAGGCCGCTTACGCCATCAATCAGCGCGGCGGCCTGGTCATTCCGGAAGCGGCCGCCGTGCATCACGAACTGCTGGCCGCCCACGAAGCCCAGTATGATCCGCTGATCGCCGAACGCCTGAACGGCGGGCGCGACATCACCTCCAGCGAGTATCTGGCACGCCTGTGGCCGCGCACCGCCATCCAGCAACGCTTCGCTCAGCAGGTGCAGGACGTCGATGCGGTGCTGATGCCGACCGTTGCCATGCGTGCCCCGCGTCGTGACCTGCTGGAGCAGGATGGCGCGCTCTTCGCCCAGCTCAACAAGCGCGCGCTGCGCAACACCAGCGTCTTCAACTACCTGGATGCCAGCTCGATCTCGATTCCGGCGCCGGCACCACAGAACGAAGAACCGCTGGGCCTGATGCTGTCGCGCCCTCAGGGTCAGGATGTGGCGCTGCTGCGCGTCGCCCAGGCGCTGGAGACACTGCTCGCGCAATAGTGCTGTGCCGGCTGAGCGCAGCAATGGCTGCCACAGCAATGGCTTAGCTCAGCGACGGCCGAGCGCAAAACGCAAAAGGGGCCTCCAGATGGAGGCCCCTTTTTCATGACGCGGACAGTCTGACTGTCCTCAATGATTTAGAATGATCGCGGTAATGGCACCGCCCGCCACGGCCGCCAGCACATAGCGACCATCGATGTTCAACCAGCGATGCCCCTGCGGCGGCGCAGACAGCTTGTGAGCACGCCAGTCACTCACCCAGTAACGCTTGTTGGAGTAGTAGCTGCGCGGCACATGGTCACCGCGACGCCAGTTGTGTGACTTCTGACCTTGATGCCTGGCCTGCGCCTGATGCTTTTGCTGATTATGGCGCTGAGACTGGTCGTGACGCGTCTGCTGCTTTTTCTTCTGATGCCCATTGCCGTGGCTGTTGTGCTGATTGCCTTGGCTGTTGTGTTGACCGCCACGATTATCGCGGTCGTTGGGCGATGCCTGCGCCAGCGACGCGGTCATCAAGGTGAAGATCATCATCATTACGGTCAGGGTGCGATTGCGCATGTCTGGCCTCCTCGTCGTACTCGGCATCAAGGGATGCCGAGGCTGTGAATCAGGGTCATGAAACGGAGTCATGAGACAGGGTCATGAAACGGGGTCATGAAACAGAGTTAAGAAACAGTGTTAACAAACGGTATGAGAGAACACTATCGCCTCGTGTTCGCCACGGCAAGCCAGCGTGCCAACCTCCACTTTTGCGCACAATTCGCAACGAATTGTCGCCATTTGACGCATCCTTGTTGCGCAATGACGACATCGAGAAGCAGATATTCGTAATGGCTGATATGGCACGCCATGGCGCGTGGCAAGCATTGGTGCCTGCGCATTCCATGGTCGCAAGGGGGTGGGTGCCCCATCAGAGCGTCGCCAGATGAGGACAGCTTGCATCAGTGATAGGTAATGTCATCGCTATCCGCGGCATCACTGCTCGAGCACGATCTCATCGATGACTTGGCTTTCGGTATTCATCAGCACGAAGGCATTCTTGAGCTGCAGCCAGCGCTGGTTGGCGCCGGGTTCCGAGAGGTTGTGCTGCTGCCAGTTCTCGACCCGCAGGCCATCATCCCGGGCGACAGTGTCCGGCACCTTGCCGCCCCGCTTCCAGACATGTGCCGGCGAAGCCTCTGCCACCGCTTTCTTCTCAGCCAGCTTTTCCTGGTGCTGAATCTTCTTCAATTCCCGCATCTGTTGCGCCTGAACGCGCTGCGCCTTTACCTGACCTTCCAGATCATGATGCTTCTGGCGCAGACGCTCCTCGTCCTTGTCATCATTGCCATCACCCGCCGAGTCAGCCTGCACGAGGCCAGCACCCAGCAACGACAACACCAGGGTCAGTACCGCAAATGACCGCTTCGCCATGTTGGCCTCCTCGGCAGATTGCGTATGCGTGCGATGTGCTGAGTCCAGCTCAGGCCATGTTGCTGGCGGCTGGGTACCCTGCGTTCCAGATCGCCATTCCCTACCATCAGCTTATCGCGTCAGCGGCGCAATTTGCGGTTGGATAACACACGATCTACACGCTTTCCTCAAGTCTGGCAGCCACTTGGCGCCAGATATGACCTCCAAGAGCCAGATCAGGCCACGGCGCGGCAGGGTGCGGTGGCAAAATCGAGATGCAGATGATTGCCGTCCGGGTCTCGCATGTGCAGTTGCACAAGCCCGCCACCCGCGAGCGCGATCCGCTGATAGTGCGTACGGGACGCCACCAGGCGCGCCTCGAATGCCTCGATATCCGTGGCGGCAAGCGAGAAATGCTCAAGCCGGAGACTGGCATCACTGCTGATCGCTGGCCGGCAACCGATGTCGATGAGATGGATGACCGCCACCTCCCCGGCGTAAAGCCAGGCACCGGCGAAGGGGAAATCGGGTCGCAGCCCGCTGTGCAGCCCCAGCACATCGCCATACCACTGGAGCATGGCACTCAGCTGTCCGGTTCGCAGGTTCACATGATCAAGGCGCTGTATGCCCATGACAGGGTTCCATCATTGTATCAGCCACCCGGCACTCCCCAGCAGACAAGGCGGCTTGTGAGTGCCGGGTGGCAATGAGAGTGTCTTTCACGAAAAGGAGTGCGACCGGTTGCCCGGCCGCACTCCTTTCACATCACCGCCTCGACAGTGGCTTCGATCAGAAGCCTTCGAGGACGATCTTGCCCTTGGCCTTGCCGCTTTCCAGCAAGGCATGCGCGCGCTTGAGGTTCTCGGCGTTGATGGTGCCGAAGGTTTCCGTCGCGGTGGAGGTGATTCTGCCAGTGTCCAGCAGACCCGCCACCTTGGTGAGAATCTCGCCCTGACGCGTGATATCGGCGGTAGTGAACAGTGAACGAGTGAACATCAGCTCCCAATGGATGGAAACGGCCTTGGGCTTGAACGGCACCACATCGAGGGTCTCCGGGTCATCGATCATGCCGAAACGGCCCTGCGGCGCGATCAATTCGGCGACCTGCGGCGCGTAGTGCTCGGAGAAGTTGGTCGAGAACACGAAGGCCGGTGCACCGATGCCCAGCGCCTCGATCTGGGCCGGCAGCGGCTGGCTGTGGTCGATGACGTGATGCGCGCCCAGTGACTTCACCCACTCGCGGGTCTGGGGACGTGACGCCGTGGCGATGATGGTCAGGTCGGTCAGCTCACGCAGCAGCTGGATGGTGATGGAGCCCACGCCACCGGCCCCGCCGATGATCAGGATGGCACGTGCAGCACCCGGCACCGGCTCGGTGACACGCAGACGATCGAACAGCATCTCGAAGCCGGTCAGCGTGGTCAGCGGCAGCGCAGCCGCCTCATGGGCCGCCACGGATTTGGGCGCATGGCCGACGATGCGCTCATCCACCAGGTGGAATTCGCTGTTGGTGCCGGCGCGGGTGAGATCACCGGCATACCAGACCTTGTCGCCCGGGGCGAAGGCCGTGACCTGGTCACCGATGGCGACGACTTCGCCCACGGCGTCCCATCCGATGACGGCGGCTTCGCCGGCGGCCGGCTCGCGGCTCTCACGAATCTTGTAATCCACCGGATTCACAGACACCGCGGCAACCTTGACCAGCAGGTCGTGACCGGTGGCGACCGGTGTCTCGAGTTCGATATCAACCAGGGCGTCGTCACGATCAACGGAACCGGCAACGTAGTAACCAATGGCTTTCATCAGAGTCTCTCCTAAAGATCATGTCAGTCACGGCAGCACTGAAAGGCCGTGCCGTGATGCGATGACAGCATGTTAACTCTCTGGCCTTGGCGTAAAAACAGCCCATGACCGCAAGGTTAATCCGGATAAAGCGGATAATGTATCGCGAGTTTGCGTGTTGCGTGCAGGGAGACGCCGACGGGTCATCGGCTTGCGATGCGAGATGCGCCGGCCAGACACAAAAACGACAACGCAGGACGGTCGTGAGACACGTCCTGCGCAGATCACAGGTTAGCGAGGCAGCCATGACGCCAAGGCAATGAGTTGCCCGAGGACCAAGTCCCAAGGGAGCAAGGGTCAGTTGGCGGGTGTCAGCTTGAGCAGGTAGTAATGCTTGTCACTGCCATCCACGCCCTGATTGAGTGCCGGATGGGCGTTCAGCTGGTTGGTGGTGAGGTAGAGACTGCCATCCGGCGCGAAGGCGAAGCCATCCGGCCAGCGCAGACGCTCGTCATCCTGGGCGATCACCGACATGCCCTCCGGCGATGAGAAGGTAAGTGCGTTGTGCTCTGCGTCACCGGCGATGATGCCGCCGCGCTTGGCATCGAAGATGAAGCCATCATTGGGGCGCTTGGGGGCGTAAGGCGTGATGGCGCGAGCCAGTTCCGCCTCAGTGGCAGTGTCATCGGCCAGCTCAGCCGCCGGCAGGCGATAGATCTCACTGCCGTTCACGCCACCGAAATAGACGACGTCGTCCGCCGGATCGAAGGCGATGGCGTTCAAGCCCAGGTACCAGGGCTTCGGCTCACCATTCTTGTCGCCCTTGGCCGCCATCAGATGGCCATTGATGACCATGTCGTGTTCCACCGGTATCAGCCTTTCATCGCTCTGCAGCACGCGACGCGTCTTGCCGCTGGCGATATCCACCACCACGAAGGCCGGTTTCATGCTGGAGGCCGGAGCGGTAAAGGTCATGTCAGCGATATAGATCTTGCCGCGCTGCTCATCGATGACGAAATCCTGCAGGAAGGAGATCGGCAGCACGCTGTCACCGGCAAGCGAAATCACCTTCTGGAGCGAATCACTGCGGGTATCCCAGCCCACCAGCTTGGGCGCACTGTCCTGGCTGCCCATGTCGAGCATCCACACCACGCCCTGACTGTCGGAGTGCACGCCGATAATCGAGGCGATGCCGACCTCGCCCTTTTCCGGGCCATCGGCCCAGTCCAGGTTCGGGAACGGCACACGCTTGCCGTCCTGGGTGATCTCGACCACGCGCAGCGCCGGTGCATCGAGAGGCTGCTGGGACATGATCAAGCGGCCATCCGGCGTGAAGGTGATGTTGCCGGGGCGGGTGTCCGAATATTCGGCGACGGTGGTCAGCGTGCCGTCGCGCAGGGAGGCGGCTTGCGCATTCTGGGGGGGCACGGCCGTGCTGTCAGCGGCCGCCTGCGCGGCGCCGGCGACAGTGGCAACGCCCAGCGAGGCGATGAGAATGGCTGTCTTGAGGCGAGAAAACGGCATGGGGGCTCCTTGCCCGCCGGTTGGCGCTGTGCGCTGCACCGGCAGGGTCGATGATGATGAGATGAAGAGACTGGGCGGTGACGTGGCCATCGCCCGGGATTTGTCGAGATTCAGGCGAGATAAATCAGGTGCGATAAATCAGGCGCGGCGACGCAGGTCGTCTTCCAGTTCGCTCAAGCGAGGATTGCCGATGTAGAGCTGAGAGAGGTCCTTGAGGGCCGCGGCGCCGATGCGCATGCGAGCCTCCTTGCGCACCACCAGCGTGGCGTCATCCTGGGTACCCAGAAGCCCCTTGGGCTCCTTGAGGGCGCGAATCCGGTAGCGGTGATGCAGAAACTGCGGATGCCACAGCGGCACCACGACCCAACGTCCCTGCACCACCGCCGCTTCGTAACGATCGAAGCAGTCCGCTTCGCTGCCGGTGCGGAAGACATACCCGGCGGCGTCCAGACCATATTGCTTGATCATCTCGGCCGAGAAGCGACTGATGCCGGCCCCCGGATTGATGCCCTGGATGATCAGCTCCATCTTGCTGAGCGCCGGTTCCCGCAGCAGGTCCGTGACGCTTGCCACCGCGCTTTGTGGCACGTAATCCGGCACTCCCCAGATGCAATACGGCTCATAGATGACGGCGATCTTGTCGACGTCATCCAGCATGGGGGCCAGGTAGGTCTCATGACTCGACGGCAACCAGGCGGAGGCCAGAATGTCGACCTCCCCTCGCCCCAGCATCGCGAAGGCCTCTTCGTGGGGAGCAGAGGCGAAGGTCACCTCATGGCCGTGGCTCTCCAGAACACGCGCCACTTCCCGAGCACTGGCCTCATGGAAGGACAACGCGATATGGCCGATACGGATGGGGTCTGTCATGACTGCCTCGAGTGGGTTGTTGAAAGAGAAAGAAAGCGAGCAGGCCTGCATGGCCGCGGTGGTAAGCCAGGGCCTTTATCCAGGGCCAGAGCCCATATCCAGGGCCCAGGCCCGCCTCTCAGTCGAAGGCCGTCATTTCATGCAGGGTGAATTCGCTGACCGCGCCTTCGGTCGCTGCCACATACTTTTCCAGGTGTGGGGCCTGCATGTGCTGCTGCCAGAGTTCCCGCGAGGCCCAATTCTCATGAAAGGTGAAATGCGCCGGGTTATCGTTGTTCTGGTGCAGGGTGTAGCCAAGGCAGCCTTCCTCGGCACGGGTGATGGGCACCAGTGCCAGAAGCGCTGCCTTGACCTGCTCGATCTGGTCCGGCTTGGCATGGATATTGGCGATGACGGTCAGCTGGGTCATGAAAGACACTCCGTGGCGTGATCGGGAAGCTTGAGTTGCGCAAGCGATGTGGTCATCCTAGCCACAAGCCTCATCCGTATAAACATCCAACTTACGCAAAGATAATTCGGAAAAACCGTACAATGCTGCTGGATAATATCGCCCTGTTCCTGACCATCATCGAGAAAGGCAGTCTGACCGCCGCAGGACGCGAGACGGGGCTGTCGCCCACCACCGTGTCCGAGCGCCTCGCCGCGCTGGAAGCCCATTACGGGGTGGTGCTGCTCAACCGCACCACGCGCGCCATCAGCCTGACCGAAGAAGGCCGGACACTGATGGAAGAAGCTCGCGGCCTGCTCGACAGCGTCTCGGAACTGGAGACCCGCATCCGCCTGGGCGCCCAGACTCTCACCGGCCGCATTCGCGTCAGTGCGCCGAGCGACCTGGGCCGCAATGCCCTGTCACGCGCCATCACCGAATTCCAGCATCTGCACCCCACCATCGAGATAGAACTGCTGCTGTCAGACAGCTACGTGGATATCGTCGGCCAGGGGATCGATCTTGCCCTGCGCTTCGGCACCATCATGGACAGTACGCTGCGCGTGCGGCATCTGGGCCAGAAACGCCGCCTGCTATGCGCCTCCCCCGCCTATCTGGCGCAGCATCCTGCGCCGCTGACGCCGGTGGACCTCAAGCACCACAACTGCCTGGTGATGCGCTTCGGCAAGAGCCTCGACAACGAGTGGCGCTTCGGCAGCCACAAGGTGCCGCAGATCGTCACCGTCAGTGGCAACCGGATCGCCAATGACGGCGAACTGGTGCGCCAGTGGTGCCTGGAAGGGTTGGGCATCGCCCTGAAATCGGAAGTCGATGTGAAGGAGGATCTGCGTGCGGGTCGCCTGATCGAACTGCTGCCGGAACATGCCGCGCCGCCCTCGCCGCTGCAGCTGCTGTTTCCGCCGGCGCGCGCCCAACCTCGTCGCGTGCAGGCATTTGCCCAGCACCTGGTCGAGACCTTCAGCGAATCACTATCGCATCCGCAATAGCCTGAAACGCAAAAGCCCCCGGCAACCAAAGGCTGCGGGGGGAGCTTTCATCATCCGGCACCCTACACTAGCCACCGTCTCCTTAAGAGCGTATAGCTGCTTCCACCCGCCAGCTGGGCGACTTCTCTGACCCCGGCACGCCTGGGCTTGTTCATGGTTTGCTCTCCCTCGCCGCCTGCGTTCTTCGGGCCGGTTTCGCCTGGCGCAGGGCATCCAGCTCCGTCAGATAACGCTCCAGCACCAGATTGGGCGGGCGGCTCTTGCGCGTGATGGCGCTGTAATAGGTGACATAGGAGTTGGCCACCGGGCTGAGCGCCTGCATCTGGCCATCGCGCACCCAGCGCTCGGCATAGTGGGTGGGCAGATAGCCGAGATAGCGCCCGGAAAGCACCAGGAAGGCGATGCCCTCGCGGTCAGTCGCGGAAGCGGCGGCTTTGAGCGGCTCGTGCAGCGCCTTGATCGCAGGCGTCTGCGCGTAGGCCGGCAGCACCGCATCATGCTGGCGAATCTCTTCCTCGCCCACCGGACGTCCCCGCGCGAGGGTATCGCCCGCCTGGGGTTCACGAAACAGCACATGGCCCCGCGCGCAGTAAAGGCAGGAGGTTTCCTCGTAGAGCGAGCGATACTCGAGCCCCGGCAGCGTCTTGAGCGTCGGGATCACCCCGGTATGCAGGCGGCCATCCAGCACGGCACGCTCGATCTCGTTGGGGGGAATCATGCGGATGTTGATCATCACCTCCGGGCCGTGCCCTTTCAGCGCACTCAGCGCATCCGTGATGTGCATCTCGGGCATGGTGACCAGATTGTCGGTGATGCCGATGTTCAGCTCGCCCTTGAGCCAGGCATGCAGGCCATTGATGCGTGTGCGAAAGCCCTCTGCCGCCGCCAGCATCTGCATCGCGGCCTCGTGGACTTCCCGCCCCTCATTGGTGAGAGCAAACCCGCTGCGCCCGCGCTGACAGAGCTTGAGGCCCAGCCGCGTCTCCAGGTCACTCATCGCCATGCTGATGGCGGAGCGACTGATGTTGAGCTCGATCTCGGCCGCCGAGAAGCCACCGCACTCCACTACCTTGCGAAAGATACGCAGCAGACGCAGGTCGGTATCGCCGAGCTGCCCCCGCATGACCTCACCTCGCATAGGCCCGCGCCTCCTGTTGTTGAACGGTTCCGCGCCAGACGGCGCCTGACTGCGCCGAGATGGCGTAGCGAACGCCAGCGGAAAGTTAAGTAAATGCTTTCCTGAAGGTAAAGACAATGGCATTTATCTTACCAAAAGGACTTCCTAATCTATTTGGACAGGAGCCGAGAACCAACAACAACACACTCTGTGGGAGACATCATGACCGCCTTCGATACATCCCCTTCCGCCCAGGCAGGCTTGAGCCAGGAGCAGCTCGATGCCTACTGGATGCCCTACACGGCCAACCGCCAGTTCAAGCAGGACCCGCGCATCATCACCAAGGCGCAGGGGGCCTACTTCACGGACTCCCGGGGCCGCCAGATCTTCGATGGCCTGTCAGGCCTCTGGACCTGCGGTGCCGGCCATTGCCGCCCGGAAATCGCCGAGGCGGTCAGCGCGCAGCTGCGCGAGCTGGATTACGCGCCCGCCTTCCAGTACGGCCATCCCAAGGCCTTCGAGCTGGCGCATCGCATCAAGACGCTGATGCCCGAGGGGCTGGATCACGTCTTCTTCACCGGCTCCGGCTCCGAGAGTGCCGACACCTCACTGAAGATCGCGCGTGCCTACTGGCGCAAGAAAGGCAAGCCGACCAAGACCAAGCTGATCGGGCGCAGCAAGGGTTATCACGGCGTCAACTTCGGGGGCTTCAGCGTCGGTGGCATCGGGGCCAACCGCTCGCTCTACGGTCAGGGGGTCGATGCCGATCACCTACCGCATACCCTGCTCAAGGAAAATGTCTTCACGCCCGGCATGCCCAGGACCGGTGCCGAGCGCGCCGATGAGCTTCTGGAGCTGATCGCGCTGCATGATGCCTCCAACATCGCCGCTGTCATCGTCGAGCCGATGGCAGGCTCCGCCGGCGTGCTGCCACCGCCAGTAGGCTATCTCAAGCGCCTGCGCGAGATATGCGACCAGCACGACATCCTGTTGATCTTCGATGAGGTCATCACCGGCTTCGGACGCATGGGCGCCATGAGCGGCGCCGAGGAATTCGGGGTCACGCCGGACATCCTCAACGTCGCCAAGCAGATCACCAATGGCGCGGTGCCGATGGGCGCCGTGGTCGTCAAGGGCGACATCTACCAGACCTTCATGGACAACGGCGGCCCCGATTACATGATGGAGATTCCCCACGGCTACACCTATTCCGGTCACCCGGTGGCGTGTGCCGCGGCGCTGGCAGCCCTCGACGTGCTCGAGAACGACCAGCTCATCTCCCGCGTCCGCGAGCTGAGTCCGGTATTCGAGAAGAAGCTGCACGAGCTCAAGGGCACGCGCTACATCAGCGACATCCGCAACTACGGCCTGGCCGGTGCCCTGCAGGTCGAGGCCTATCCCGGCGAGCCGGCGCGGCGCCCGTATGAGATTGCCATGCACTGCTGGAAGGCCGGTTTCTATGTCCGTTACGGCGGCGACACCATCCAGCTGGGCCTGCCGTTCATCACCGAACACGACGAGCTGGACCGCCTGATCAATGCCCTCGGCGATGCCTTCGCCGCCCAGGACTGACGGCCACCGCTCAAGACTGACGGTCGACGCTCAAGGCTGGTGATCGACGTTCAAGACTGACCATCAACATTCAGAACTGACGATCAACACCACTTCATTCATCGCCATTCATTTCACAAGTCATCTCAGGGAGCCCACCCAATGAAGACGCTCGGACACCTCATCAACGGCAACATCGATCACAGCGAAGGCCGTACCCAGGACATCTTCAATCCCTCCACCGGCGAAGTCGGCGGTCAGGTGCGCCTGGCCAGCAAGGCGACGGTCGAGGAAGCCATCGCGGCCGCCGAGGCCGCCTTCCCGGAGTGGCGCAATACGCCGCCGATCAAGCGCGCCCGGGTGATGTTCCGCTTCAAGCAGCTGCTGGAAGAACACGCCGACGAGATCGCCCGCCTGATCGGTCAGGAGCACGGCAAGATCTGTCACGATGCGCTGGGCGAATTGCAGCGCGGCATCGAGAATGTCGAATATGCCTGCAGCGCCCCGGAACTGCTCAAGGGCGAGCACAGCCGCAATACCGGCCCGGGCATCGATTCCTGGAGCGAATTCCAGCCGCTGGGCGTGGTTGCCGGCATCACGCCGTTCAACTTCCCGGCCATGGTACCGCTGTGGATGTACCCGATGGCGATCGCCTGCGGCAATACCTTCGTCCTCAAGCCCTCCGAGCGCGACCCGACCTCCACACTGTTCATCGCTGAGCTGCTGATGGAGGCCGGTCTGCCGGCCGGCGTCATGAATGTCGTCAATGGCGACAAGGAAGCCGTCGATACGCTGCTGGACGACCCGCGCATCCAGGCGGTCAGCTTCGTCGGCTCCACCCCGATCGCTGAATACATCTACAGCCGCGCCGCGGCCAACGGCAAGCGCTGCCAGGCCCTCGGTGGCGCCAAGAACCACGCCATCGTGATGCCGGACGCCGACATGGAATACGTGGCCAACTCACTGAATGGCGCCGCCTTCGGCTCCTCCGGTGAGCGTTGCATGGCACTATCCGTCGCGGTAGCCGTGGGCGATGACGCCGCCGACAAGCTGATCGCGCAGATGAAGCAGCAGATGGAAGGCCTCAAGGTCGGCATCTACAGCGACAAGGGCAATGATTTCGGCCCGCTGATCACCGCGGCCCATCGTGACAAGGTGGTCGGCTACATCGACAGCGCCGAGCAGCAAGGCGCGACGGTGGTGGTCGATGGCCGCAATCCGCAGGTCGAAGGCGGCGAGAACGGCTTCTTCGTCGGCGGCACCCTGATCGATGGCGTCACCCCGGAGATGACCTGCTACCAGGAAGAGATCTTCGGCCCGGTGCTGCTGGTCGTGCGCGCCGATTCGATGGAAGCCGCCATGCAGCTGATCAATGATCACGAATACGGCAATGGCACCTGCATCTATACCCGCGATGGCGAAGCCGCCCGCTACTTCAGTGATCACATCCAGGTCGGCATGGTCGGCATCAACGTGCCGCTGCCGGTACCGGTCGCCTATCACAGCTTCGGGGGCTGGAAGCGCTCGCTGTTCGGCGATCTGTCCGCCTACGGCCCGGATGCGGTGCGCTTCTACACTCGCCGCAAGACCATCACTCAGCGCTGGCCTTCCGCCGGTCTGCGTGAAGGCGCCCAGTTCGCCTTCCCGTCCTGATCCATCGCCTTCTTATTCTGATCCATCACGAACGCGGATCATCGTCTGATGACAACTGCGCCGGACAGCCCTGCTGTCCGGCGCTTTCGTGTGCTAATCATGCAGGGTCATGCCGGCAGTCAGCCCCTGCCCCTTGCAGTGGCCAGAAACGGCTCCACATAGTCAGGACATCTCATCACGAGAATTCCGACAACATCGGCGGTCAGTACCGTCACAAGGAGCCAAGATGATCTGGGTAATCGCCACCGTTACCGCCAAGGAAGGCCACGTTCAGGATGTCTTCAATGAACTCTGCGCCGTCGCGCCCACCGTGCGCGAGGAAGATGGCTGCCACGCCTACCACCCGTGTCTGGACTCCGAACGCGCCGCCGACAAGGACAACGACCCACGCCCCGACACCATCACCGTGGTGGAAGCCTGGGAATCCCACGATGCGCTGCAGGCCCACCGTGAGACCGAACACATGCAGCGCTTCCGCGACAACGCCGGTGACTGGATCGCCGATGGCGATATCCGCATCCTGAGCCCGGCGGGCTGATAGACAGAACAGCACTGGGAAAGCCCCAAAAAAGCCCGGCCTCCAGGAGGCCGGGCTTTTTTATCGGGTTTGCTGCCATGACGGCATATCATTTACCGCTACAGCCCCGGTTTCACTCCTGCGGCTGATCCTCGGACAACTGCATGATCATTCGTGTCGTCAGGTAAAGGCGTGGCACGACGCTATCGACCAGCACGAACTCCTGATCGCTGTGGTAGCCGCCGCCGACGAGACCCAGGGATTCGAGCACTGCTGGTTTATCGGAATCTGCATGATAGGCGTAGGCTGCATCGGTGCCGCCACCGATCTCGACCGCTTGCAGTGTCTGCCCCAACTCCTGATAGATCTTCTGGGCCTGCTCGGCCAGCTGCTGACTCTGCGGATTGTCAGGCAGCGGCGGACGCCCCTTCTCGAGGTGGAACTCCACTTCGGTATCATCGATCAACTGGTTCTTCGTGATGGCCTGCGCTTCTTCCAGGACACGCTGATACTCGCTGCTATCGAAGTAGCGCATATCACCTTCCGCCCTGGCATGCTCCGGAATCACGTTGCGCTTGACGCCGCCCTCGACGATCGTCCAGTTGAGCGTCGTCTCCTTGTCCGCATCATCAAGCTCATCCAACTGCAGCAGCTGATGAGACAGCTCCATGATGGCGTTGCGCCCTTCCTCTGGTGCGCCACCGGCATGGGAAGCACGGCCCTTCACCTCGAGAAACGCATAGTTGATGCCCTTGGTGACGATGGTGACGGCATCGACTCCCGGGTCAGCGAAGGTAGGCTCGAATACCAGCACGGCATCCTGATCTGCCGATAGCTCATGAATCAGGTCATGCGAGCCCGGCGAGCCCTTCTCCTCATCAGGATTGAAGACAACCGTCACCTGGCCATAGTCATCAAACCCGAGCGACTTCAGCGCCTCGAGACTGTGCAGAATAACGGCTGCGCCACCCTTGGCATCGCCCACGCCCGGGCCATAGGCACGCCCATCCTCGATACGGAAGGCACGCTCCGTGGCGGCGCCTTCATCGAAGACGGTGTCGTAGTGAATCATCAACATTATCTTGCGACTGCCATCTCCCTGCAGGCGACCGACAATCGTATTGCCGCCATAGGTCTTGGCAGGGTGCGTTTCCACCTGTGCGCCAAGCGCTTCGAGATGCTGGGTCAGCATTGCCTCAACGTCATTCAAGCCTTCACGGTAGCCCGTTCCCGAATCCAAGTTGACCAGTGATTCCAGCGTCTCCAGCAGAGGCGCTCGCTGTTGCTCGACGGCATCCTGCACATCCTGATAGTCCGCCGCTTGCGCACTGGCACTGCACATACCGCATGCCAAACCCACCGCCAACATCGGAAGCCGCATTTTCCACCTCTAATATTGTTATATAAGGAATAACGAAGGTAAGGCGGATATCAGGCAAACGCAAACGCGAGGCCTACCGGGAAATTTTTTCTGCTAGCAGCTTTACCTGCCGTCCACCATTGAACACAGGTGCACTTCATCTGATCTGCGTCTCGTGAATGTGCAGCACTCGCAGGGATTATCGGTTGCCTGAGGGCTTCTCAGCGCCGATACTGTATATGAATACAGTATCGAAAGGAGACCCCACCCATGACCGTATCTGCCGCTCAACCGTCCCACGCCTCGCTGGCTCGCCCTCATCCAGCGCCGGAGCCCTGTGCGCTGCCGCACCCTCACATCACGGGGCGCGCTGGCATTTCCGGCTTCCCCTCGCCGGCCGAGGATTACGCGGGGCGCACGCTGGACCTCAACGAGCGGCTGATCAAGCGCCCGGCAGCGACCTTCTTCATGACGGTGGCGGGTGACAGCATGGAAGGCTTCGGCATCTATGAGGGTGACACCCTGGTGGTAGACCGCTCCATCGATGCCCGCCCCGGGCATATCGTGGTGGCACTGGTCGAGGGTGAGGTGGTGGTCAAGCGTTATGAGCTGATCGGTCAGCGCCCCTATCTGAGCTCCGGCAATGCTCTGTATCCGCCGGTCGCGATCTTCGACCTCGAATGCCAGGTCTGGGGGGTGGTGCGTTCCGTCATCCACGAATACGCGGTATGAAGACGCCGATGATCGGACTGGTCGACTGCAACAACTTCTACGCCAGCTGCGAGCGAGTGTTCGACCCGCGCCTGGAGGGCCGCCCTGTCGGCGTGATGTCCAACAATGACGGCTGCGTGATCGCGCGCTCCAACGAACTCAAGGCGCTGGGCGTGGAGATGGGCACCCCCGCCTTCCAGCTACAGTCACTCGTCCGTGAGGGGCGCATCCACCTGCTCTCCTCCAACTATGAGCTGTATGGCGACATGTCGGCGCGCGTGCGTGAGGTGCTGGAGGAATATTCCGCCGGGGTCGAGCCCTACTCCATCGATGAGATGTTCGTGCGTTTCGATGGCTTTGATCGCAACTCGATGCTGACATTGAGCCGCACCCTGCACCGTAATGTCCGCAAGTTCACCGGCATTCCCGTATGTGTCGGGGTCGCGCCAACTCGAACGCTGGCCAAGTTGGCCAATCGCGCTGCCAAGAAACGTCCGGAATTCGGCGGTGTCTGCGTGCTGGAACCCGATGAAGTCGGCACCCAGCGCCTGCTGGCCGATACGCCACTGGGCGATGTCTGGGGCGTGGGCCGACGATTGGTCGAACGCCTGGCACTGCAAGGCCTGCACACTGCTTGGGACCTGCGCTGCGCCGACCCGCGCGCCATCGGCCAGCGGTATTCCGTGGTACTGGAACGCACCGCGCGCGAACTGCAAGGCACGCCCTGCTTCGAGATGAATGATGCCGATGACGCTCGCCAGCGCATCATGACCTCGCGCTCCTTCGGGCGCATGACCGGTGACTTGAATGAACTCAGGGACGCCATCCGCCAACATGCCCAGCGCGGCGCCGAGAAGCTGCGCCATCAAGGCAGCCTGACACGCGCCGTGCTGGTCTTCCTCAAGAGCAATCGCCACCGACCCGACCTGCCGCAATACTCACCCAGCACCATCGTCGAGCTGCCCGCCCCCACCAATGACAGCCGCGAGATACTCGCCGCCGCGCAACAGGCGCTGGAGCATATCTACCTGCGCGGTTATCGCTTCATGAAGGCTGGCGTGATGCTGCTCGACCTCATCGACCAGCCACGCGAGCAACTCTCGTTGCTCGACGACGAAGCGGATATCGCCAGGCGTGAACGCAGTCAGCAGCTGATGGCGACACTGGACGCCATGAATCAGAAGATGGGCCGCGGCACCGTGCGTCTGGGCGTCGCACGCCCCGACGCCGCCTGGCAACTGCGCTGCGCCCACCGCAGCGCCCGCTACACCACCAACTGGCAGGAATTGAAGCGGTTGCGTTAGTGGACTTGGCCGAAAGCTCTGAGCGCAATTCCGAGTGCCCCAACCATCAGCAATACAATCCCTTTCCTCGGCGCTCATACCGCAGAAGGCATGAAGGGAGTGAATGCGTAGATATCGCGCGCAACCTGATCGGATTGTTGCACCCACAGCAAAGGTGTTTTACGCCAGCGCCGCTTTATCAATGACTTGCGAACACTCATGCTGTGCGCCATTGCTGAAAAGCCAACAGTTGTGGAGTACCCGGCATGAAGATTCTACTGATCAACGGCGGCAAGGCCTTTGCCCATTCCAATGGCGAGCTGAACGCGACGCTGCATGAGCTGGCGCGCGGTGAGCTGGCCGAGCTGGGTCATGAAGTGCGTGAAACCGTCATCGAGGAAGGCTTCGAGGCCAAGGCGGAAATCGAGAAGCAGCTGTGGGCGGACCTGATCATCTATCAGACCCCAGGTTGGTGGATGGGTCTGCCGTGGACCGTGAAGAAGTATCTCGATGACATCCTGACTGAGGGCCACGGCTCTCTATATGCCAGCGATGGGCGTCATCGCACCAGTCCGACCCAGGGCTATGGCACTGGCGGCTTGATGCAGGGCCGCCAGTACATGCTGTCACTGACCTGGAATGCGCCACTTGAGGCCTTTGATGAAGAAGGCAACTTCTTCGAGGGCAAGGGCATCGATGGCGTCTACTTCCCGGTGCACAAGGCGATGGAATTCCTCGGCATGACGGCCTTGCCGACCTACCTGGCCACTGATGTAATCAAGAATCCTGACCTGGCAGCCTACACCCAGGCCTACCGCACGCACCTGCGCGAGCACGTCGGCCGCGCCTGAAGGCTCGGGGCGTCATACAGTCTGAGCTGATGACGCCTCTCCCAAGCTCTCGAATACACGAAAGGCTGCCCATGGGCAGCCTTTCGTCGTTGAGTAGCCGTCATTCAGCCATCAAGTAGCGATAATCCGGCGCTCGAGGAAACCTATCAAGGCCCGACCTGGCTCAGTGCCCCGCTCTGGCGAGAGACGAGCGAGACGTGATCCAGAAACAGGCGGAACATCTGGGCCTGGCTCGAAACGGCCAGACGCTGATAGATATGCTTGCGATGTACCTTGACGGTGCCATCGCTGATTGCGAGTTCACGCGCGGCAGATTTGGTGGAGTGTCCGGCCAGCAACAACTTGACGATGTCCTGCTCACGCTGCGTCAGAAGACCATCACCAAAGCTATCGAAGGCGGCCTCTACCGGCTCATGATGCTCCAGGCGATCCACGAAACTGACGCCCTGCCACTTCCAATACTCGCGCGCGAGGGGCTCGATGATCGGTTGCAGGTTCTTGAGCGCCAGCAGTGATTTTCGAGTCAGCGGCAGAGAGGTCTCATGCAATCCCAGCGAAAACACCATCACGATGTCGCCGGGCAGTTGTATGAAGATGCCAATTTCATCCTTGAGTCCCAACGCGCCGTAATAATGCTTGTAGTACTCACTGTCTTCGAAGCAATCAGGCGCCAGCTCACTCAGGCGGTAGACGCCGGGACGACAGCTTTGCTGGGTCGAGGTATAGAAGGGATCCAATATGTAGGCATCGCCAATATAACGTTCTACCCCCTGCTGCCGACGCTCAGGAGGATAATTGTCGTAGATCAGGATGGGTGCGCACCCTTGCTTGTAGGTGCTGACCAGTATCGTGTCAAAAGGCAGAATGTCGTGGAAGACGTCCTGCAGCAAGCGAGGGAATTCCGCCGAAGATGCCGATGTCATCAGCTTCGCCAGCACGCAATGCCAGCTCGATAGTTCTGGAGCGCACAACAACTCTTTGTGAATCATGAGCCGACCCTGGTGACGTATCGAGACATCCTAGCATAGCCAACGAAGGTATAACGCTGGCGCATCCGGAGCCATCACGCCCCGAACGCCAATGAAAGCGCCAGGCATGAGCCTGGCGCTTTCATTGCAAGACGCTTGTTCGTGTCAGAACGTCCAGCACGGATCATCCCCGCCACCACCATTCAGGTAATGGCCAACCAGATGGACTTCGTCTCGGTATATTCACCGAGTGTCTGCAGTGACTTGTCGCGGCCATTGCCGGACTGCTTCACACCACCAAAGGGCATCGTCATGTCCGGCCCTGCCCAGTTGTTGATATAGACCTGTCCAGACTGCAATCGGCGCGCGACACGAATCACCCGGTTGACGTCCTGACTCCAGAGCCCTGCTGCCAACCCATAGTCAGAGTCATTGGCGATCGCAATCGCTTCTTCCTCATCATCAAACCCCATGACGGCGAGAACCGGGCCAAAGATTTCCTCGTTGGCGATGGCCATGTCTGCCGTCACGCCAGTGAAGATGATCGGCGCTATGAAACAGCCCTCAACCTGGCGATTGTCATCCGTGATGATCGCCTCACGTCTTGCCCCTTGCTGCTCACCGAGCGCAATGTAGCTGGCAATCTTGTCGTACTGTTCCTGATCGACGATGGCGCCCATGAAGCTTTGCGGGTCCAATGGGTCCCCCGGCTGCATGCTCCTGGCAGCTTCACACAGCGCACGAACGAATGGCTCGCGAATACGGTTATGCACCAACAGGCGAGAACCTGCGATGCAAACCTCTCCCTGATTATGGAAGATGGCGGCAGCGGCCTGACGTGCAACGCACGGGATGTCAGCACAGTCTTCGAACACGATATTCGGGCTCTTGCCACCACACTCGAGGAAAGTCCGTTTCAGATTCGACTGACCCGCATATTGCGTCAGAAGCTTGCCCACCTGAGTCGAGCCAGTAAAGGCAATGGCATCGACCTGCATCGAAAGCGCCAGCGCCTTACCGACATCTGTGCCGAAGCCTGGCAGTACCTGAAAGACTCCCTTGGGTATCTCCGTCAGCGCGATCAGTTGCGCCAGGCGCAGCGCCGAGAGCGATGACTTCTCGGAGGGTTTGAGAATGACACTGTTGCCAGTCGCCAAGGCTGGAGCAATCTTCCAGATCGTCATCATCAGCGGGAAGTTCCAGGGCACGATGGAGACGACCACGCCCAGGGGTTCACGCACGATCAGTCCCAACGCCTCTTCGCCGGTCGGCGCGACCTGACCATAGAGCTTGTCCAGGGACTCCGCGGTATAGCGTAGACATTCAATGGCAGAGGCCACATCGCCCAGCGCACTGGTGATCGGCTTGCCCATGTCGAGTGTATCGAGCAGTGCGAGCTCCTGCTGATGCTCGGCGATGAGTTCTGCCAGATGCAGCAAGGTGCGCTTGCGGGCTGCCGGTGCCAGCCGCGACCAATCGCCCTTGTCGAAGGCAGCTCTGGCACAAGCCACGGCGCGTTCTGCCTCGGGCGCCTCGCAGCGGGCCACCTGCGCCAGAGTGTCGCCCGTCGCAGGATTGAGAGAGGGAAAGGTCTTGCCACTGGCGGCGTGTGTGAACTCGCCATCGAGATAGGCGCGAGTTTCAAAGGACAGCTGGCTGGCACGTTGCTGCCATTGGGCATGAGTGAGTGGCATGGTATGGCTCCGAGGGATGACTGTGGCGGAAAAGACGTGAGAACGGGATGGCAACGGTGGAGAAATCAGCGACCCGCACGCGCCAGCACGGATTCCAGCAGTACCTGGCAGCCGAGGGCACAGTCTTCAGGTGAAGCATATTCCGCCTCGTTGTGGCTGATGCCATCGAGACACGGCACGAAGATCATTGCCGTCGGCGCCACGCGCGAAACATAGACGGCGTCATGGCCAGCACCGCTCATCATCTCTCGTGAGGGCGCATCCTGATTGGCGACGGCCTGCCTGACGACCTCGATGCATGCCTCATCGAAGTCGACGACTTCTGACTTCCAGATGCGCTCCTGCGTCACACTGACACCATATTCCTCCGACACCTTCTCAAGCATCGACATGAACGTGGCTTCCAGTGTCTCAAGCTCGGCTTCTTTCACATGGCGCAGGTCCACCGTCATGCTGACCTCGCCCGGAATGACGTTGCGCGAGGCGGAGGGAATATTCAGGGTGCCCACCGTGACACGTGCATTCCCTGTCGGGTCTGATTGCACATGCTGGTGGATCTGATCCATCAAGCGCGCAGCCGCCATCATCGCATCACGGCGGTAACGCATCGGCGTCGGCCCTGCATGTGCCGCGACACCAGAAATCGTGACATCAAACCAGCGAATTCCCTGAACGCCGGTGACAACCCCCAGTGACTTGCCTTCCTGTTCCAGCACCGGCCCCTGTTCAATGTGGAGCTCAAAATAACTGTCCAACCTGGGGCCCGTCTTGAAATCTGGCGTGCGCAGTCCGGTGCTCGCCAGCGCTTCGCCATAGGTAATGCCTGCGCTGTCTTCACGCGCCAGGGTATAAGTCGGCTCAAAGACGCCCGCATAGGTGCCGGACGCTACCATCGCCGGGGAGAAGCGACTGCCTTCTTCATTGCCCCATACGATCAATTCCAGTGGCCGGCGCGTGACAATGCCCTGCGCATCCAGCACTCGAAAAACCTCAAGTCCTGCCAGTACACCGAGAATGCCATCAAAACGTCCGCCCTTGGGCTGAGTGTCCAGGTGGCTGCCGGTCGAGACCGGGGCCAGCGACGGCTCGCTGCCCTCACGACGAATGAACAGGTTTCCGACCTCATCGACACGCATCTCGCAACCAAGTGCCTCGCACCACTGCATCAGCAGGCGGCGCCCCTGGGTATCCTCCTCGCTGAACGCAAGACGACAGGAGCCGCCCTTGGCCGTGGCCCCGATCTTCGCCATATCCATCAGGCTATCCCAGAGACGTTGCTGGTCGATCCTGAACGGCTGAACCTCTTGTGCAACTGCCTGCATGCTTGCGTCCTCTTGTTCTTGTGTCCGTATGTCGATGGGCGTGTACCGACCTGTCACTCAGCACCCCGCCGTCACATCGTGTAGACCGTCACCTTAGAAACTCACGCACCAGGAGCGGAATACCCCCATTGGGATATACCGGGCGGCTATCCGATCTGGATACGCTGGTTCCAGTGAACGATTGCAGCGAGAGCGACAGTGAAGAGCGCTTGGCACGCTGCATGACACCAGACCCCAGACAATCGCTGGCTCTCCGCCATCACCAACAACAAGAGACAACACTGATGACCACCAACACTCTGGATCACACCTCATCTATCGATGCACCATCCGAACATTCTGCCCATGGCCTGAGCGGCGATGCTCAAGCTGTCTGGGAGAAGGACAGAGATCACTTCATCCACCCCTTCACTGACTTCTCGACCTTCCACGAGCAGGGTTGCGACATCATCAGTGATAGCGACGGTATCTACGTGTCAGATATCGAAGGCAACCGTTTCATCGATGGTATTGCGGGGCTGTGGTGCGTGAACGTGGGGCATGGTCGCAAGGAAATTGGTGACGCGATGGCGGAACAGGCCACACGCATGGCCTACTTCTCTACCTTCAACAATCTGACCAATATTCCGGCAGCGGAATTATCGGCCAAGCTTGCCAGTCTGGCACCGGCACACCTCAACCACGTCTTCTATACCTGTGGAGGCTCCACCGCGAATGATGTCGCCATTCGTCTGGTGCATTACTACTACAACCGTATCGGAAAGCCGCAGAAGAAGAAGATCATCTCCCGCAAGAATGCCTATCACGGTACCACCTACATGGCGGCCACCCTGACAGGCATCGAAAGCAACAACTGGATGTTCGATACCCTGGACTCCCATGTCAGCTATCTCAGCGAAGCCAACTGTTATCGTCGTCCGAAGGGCATGAGTGAAGCTGACTATTGCGACCAACTGGTGAATGAATTCGAGAACAGAATCGAAACACTGGGCGCTGACAATATCGCCGCTTTCATCATGGAGCCCATCATGGGCGCAGGCGGTGTTCTCGTCGCTCCCGAGGGTTACCACACTCGCATGCAGGCCCTCTGCCGCCAGCACGACATCCTGTTGATCGTCGATGAAGTCGTGACAGCCTTCGGACGTCTCGGCCACTTCTTCAGCAGCGAAAAGGTCTTCGGTCTCAGCCCGGACATCATTACCTGCGCCAAGGGACTTTCCTCAGGCTATGTGCCGCTTGGCGCAACGCTGATTTCAGACTCCCTCTATGAGGTGCTGGGTACTCCCCAGGGTAAAGGTGGTGTATTGAGTACAGGGTTTACCTATTCAGGCCATCCGGTCAGCTGTGCCGCCGCGCTCAAGAACATCGAGATCATGGAAAGAGAAGCGCTGTGCGAAAACATCCAGCGAGTCGGCCCCTATCTTGAGGCGCAGTTGAAAACCCTGAAGCATCACGCTACCGTTGGCGACGTTCGCGGCAGTAACTTCATGATGTGCTTGGAAAATGTGGCAGACAAGACAACCGGCGAGCTCTTGCCACTGGAAGCACGTGTCGGGGATAGGGTCGCTGCAGAAGCACAGAAGCGAGGCTTGATCATTCGCCCTGTCGGCCACCTCAACATCATCTCTCCGCCGTTGATCTGGGATGAAGCCGTGATCGATCAGGTCGTGGCCATCCTCGATGCCTCATTCTCGGCAGTCACCGAATCACTCACGCAAGACGGTTATCTGTAACAGTCCAGAAAATGGATTGATGTGACGCGGCCTCGCCCAGGTTATCGCGTGTTGCCGACATTGCCGCTGGCCCTTGAACTTCGCTGCGCCAGCGGCATCGGCCGTCACATATGTATAAAAAATTATAATGACAAAAGGTATGTTATGGACAATTTTGGATACATGAGCCTGATCCCCACAGGCATCGTGCTCATCATGGCGCTCATTACACGCAGGACAATCGAATCACTCATGACAGGGGCAATCGTCGGCTTGTTGATGATTGACCCTTACAATGCCATTTCAGATGGCGCAGATACCATGCTGACGGTGCTGGCCAACGATACCGTCACCTGGATCATTCTCGTATGTGGTCTATTTGGCAGCTTCATCGCCTTGTTGGTAAAGACAGGCGGTGTACTCAGCTTCGGGGCAGCACTTGGCAGCCGAATCCGGACCAGGAATCAAAGCTTGCTGGCAACCTGGGTGCTGGGCCTGGTGATCTTCGTCGATGACTATCTGAATGCGCTGACCATCAGCGCCTCGATGAAGAAGATTACCGATAGATTCAACATCTCACGCGAAAAACTCGCCTACATCGTCGACTCCACCGCTGCACCAGTCTGTGTATTGGTACCCTTCTCGACCTGGGCAGTCTTCTTTTCGGGCCTGCTGGAAGAAAATGGCATCCCGGGAAATGGCATATCCATGTATATCGAAGCCATTCCTTACATGTTCTACGCCTGGGTAGCGGCAGCTATCGTACCGATGGTCGCCATGGGCTGGATTCCCAATATCGGCCCGATGAAAGCCGCCGAACTGCGTGCCGCCTCTGGGCAGACCATCCCCGATGACAGCACTGACACGACACTGGAAGTCGAAGATACCGGCAAGACACCGCCACACCTGCTCAACTTCCTGGTGCCGATGTTCGCGCTGGTCTTCTTCACCTGGTATTTCGACACTGACATTCTACGCGGCGTGATAGTGGCACTGCTGGTACTGTTCGTGATGATCTTTGCGCAGCGTCTGCTCAGCTTCAATGACACCTTCGACACGGCACTGGAAGGTTTCAAATCGATGCTGCTGCCTCTGGGAACACTGGTTGCCGGCTTCTTCCTGAAAGAGGTCAATGACACCCTGGGGCTGACCACATTCGTCATCACTCATGTGCAACCCATCATGACGCCGGGGCTGCTGCCGATGGTCATCTTCCTGACCATGGCCTTGCTGGCCTTTGCAACCGCCTCTTTCTGGGGCCTCTTTGCGGTGGCAATGCCGATCGTCTTGCCGCTCGCCATGAGCATGGATGCCAACATGCCACTGGTCGTGGGCGCACTGATCTCGGCCAGCGCCTTCGGCAGTCACGCCTGCTTCTATGGTGACTCCACAGTGCTCTCGGCACAGGGCAGTGGCTGCTCTCCCATGTCGCATGCCTTGACCCAACTGCCTTACGTCTTGATCGCGGCATCGATATCCGCGCTTATCTTCCTTGCCGCCGGCTACCTGTGAGACGAACATCATGACCCGCTTCTCCCCCTCTCATTCTCTTGATGTCTTCACTCCAGGCTCACCTGCTGCCAAGGGCTTCTTCATGCCTGCCGAATATGCCAGACATGATGCCTGCTGGATGCTGTGGCCACAGCGGCCGGACACCTGGCGTTACGGTGCCAAGCCTGCCCAACAGGCTTTCGTGGATGTCGCCACGGCCATCGCCGGCAGCGAGACCGTCATCGTCGGCGTCAATGATGAGCAGTACGAAAACGCACGCAATGAGCTGCCCGCGCATGTGCGTGTCGTCGAGATATCCAGCAACGACGCCTGGATGCGCGATGTCGGCCCAACCTTCCTGACTCATCCGGATGGCCGTATTGCCATGATCGACTGGGAGTTCAATGCCTGGGGCGGCCTCAATGGAGGACTCTATTTCCCCTGGGACAAGGACCGCAGAATCCGCACCAAGATCTCGCAGATTCTGGATGTTCCGCGCTTTGATGCCTCGATCATGCTGGAAGGCGGTGCCATTCATGTCGACGGCGAAGGGACGCTGATCACGACTGAAGAGTGCCTGCTCAACGCCAATCGCAACCCTGATCTGAGTCGCGAGCAGATAGAGCAGATCCTCAAGGACCATCTCGGTGTCACCACCATCATCTGGCTTCCCAATGGCTGCCATCTGGATGAGACCGATGGCCACGTGGATAACCTGTGCTGCTTCGTCGGGCCTGCAGAAGTCGCCCTCAATTGGAGCGATGATCCCCAGGACCCACAGCATTCGATCTCCAAGGCGGCGCTTGAGGTTCTCGAGAACTCCGTGGATGCCAGAGGGCGTGCCTTCAAGGTGCATCTGCTCCCACAGCCCGGCCCTCTGTATATCCAGGAAGATGAAGCCAATGGCCTGGACCGCCTGGGTAGCTCACACCCGAGACGCCCCGGCGACCGGATGGCGGGTTCCTACGTGAACTTCTACATCGCCAACGAAGCCATCGTCATGCCATTGCTTGACCCGGCGCTGGATGATGTCGCGCGCGAGAAACTGCAAGCCATCTTCCCGACTCGGCAGATTCTTGGCGTCAATGCTCGTGAAATTCTGCTGGGGGGTGGCAACATCCACTGCATTACCCAACAGCAACCCAAGCGCCTGACTGAACGACACTGACGCCTGTTGGCGTAAAAAGAAGCCCGCCACCGGTGACATGACCGATGGCGGGCTTCTTGCGTTCTAACGAATAGCGGCGACCAGCGCTCACTATTGAGAGGGTACAGGTCTCAGAAGCTCCAGCTGGCGTGCGTCCAGAAGATACGCCCCGGCTCATTGACCTGTACATCGCCCTGCAACGGATCGTCGTAGAAGCGATTGACGTGGTAGGCGTAGGCCTTGTCGAACAGGTTGGAGATGCCGGCGCTCAACTCGATGGCGTCAGTGACATGGTACCCACCTTCCAGGCCGACGATGCCGAAGCCTGCCGTCGCGTCTTCACTGTCGGAAATACGCGACTGACGTGCGGCCGCATCGAATCGGGCACCTGCCCACCAACGATCCGCGTCATAGCGTGTCGCCAGATAGCCATTGAAGGGGGCGACCTGTGACAGGGGCGTCCCATCGCTCAGGTTGGTGCCGTGCGTGGCGGCAACGCCTGCGGAATGCCGCCAGCCGTGTTGCCGCCAACTGGCTTCCAGCTCGATACCGTAGATCTCGGCCTCGACATTGTCGTAGGTGGTCAGCGAGTCGCCTTCGGTCAGCTCGATCCAGTCATGCACCCGGTTGTAGTAGGTGTCCGCCGAATAACGCCAGGCGCCCTGCCTGACCGCCACCCCAAGCTCGAGCTGCTGATGGATCTCGGGATCAAGCTCTGGATTACCCAACCAACCATCGGAGTCGGACTGGCGGTTGTAATAGCGCTCACTGGCCGTCGGGAAGCGTACGCTGCGACTGAGCGCCGCATAGCCTTTCACCGCCTCATTGACGCGATGCTCCAGACGCGCCAGTGCACTGAGTTCGCCATCACGCTGTTTGGCGTCAACATCATCGCCATACTGGGCACGCCAGGCGGAGATGGCCGAGGCATTGCTACCCACCACCTCATTGGCATCTCGCGCATCACTGATGGAGACGTCATAGCGCGCACCGGTCACGAGTCGGTTGTCGGCATCAAGGATGGTATCCAGTTCCGCGAATACCCCACCGCGCGTCCGCACGACATCCGGCCAGGTCTGGCTATCCGACAGGCT
This sequence comes from Cobetia sp. 29-18-1, assembly GCF_029846405.1. NCBI lineage: Bacteria > Pseudomonadati > Pseudomonadota > Gammaproteobacteria > Oceanospirillales > Halomonadaceae > Cobetia > Cobetia sp. 29-18-1. The sequence goes on along the minus strand of NZ_JARWKS010000006.1, from coordinate 45,154 downwards.
ATCCAGTGACATGCCCATCCGGGAGTTGGTATTGCTCTCGAGCCGTTCGGCATCGGCACCCAGCGTCAATATCGCGTCATGTCCGCCGACAGTCAGCGGAATATCGCCCTGGGTGCTGGCATACCAGGTCTCGGTGGTCGCGCTGGAGAACATGGCCATGTCGCTCATGTCCATATCTGAGCTCATATCCATGCCCGAGCTCATATCCATGCCCGAGCTCATGTCCATGCTCATCGAGTTGGCGCTGGAATCATCAAAGTCACGCAGGGTGACGTTATCCATGTCGTGCACGACGCGAGCATGGTTGACCTGTGTCTCGGTGTGCGAGAACGGCCCGACGTTGTCGATGGTCAGCTTGAGATACTGGCGGTCCATATCGCTGCGTGGCGCATCCATGGTGGGATACAGGGCATCATCGATGCGCACCACGGCGAAACCCGCCTCGATGGCGACATCCTCGGTGGCGAAGGCGCCAATGCGGATACTGCCATTGTCGCTGCGATACGCGCCTGACTGAGTATCGCCATTGCCATCCTCGTAGTTGTTGCGCTCGGAATGCTCGAAGTCCAGTGCGGCCCAGAAATCGCCCTGCTTGGCGGTCAGTGACAGAGTCTCGCTGGTGGCGTCATCATTGCTGCGCCAGCCAGCCCCCAAGGTACCCTGGACGCCATCATCATCGCTGCGCGAGGGCGTCTGACGCGTCACCTCGATGCTGCCCGCGGCAAAGTTGGGGCCGCGACTGACGGTCTGCGCGCCCTTGTAAAGCGTGAGGTCCGACTGACTGCCGGCAGTGGCGTAACCCAGTGTGGTGTCCATGCCCCCCGGACAGGCGGGATAAAGCGATGCGCCATCCACCTCCTGGATGAGGCGCTCACCGCCCTGCGCACGGAAGATGGCCGAAACACCGTGACTACCCAAGCGCGAGCCACTGACACCATTGACCTCGCGCAGCTGTTCGCCAAGGTCCATGTCGCCCTTGGCATGCCCCGCATGCACGTCGTGGACGGGGCTGGCCATGGGCGCCTGAGCCTCGATACGGATCAACGGCAATACGCTGGTGGTGTCAGCATCGGCGTAAACCGGCAGCGTGCCACTACCCGCGATCGCGGCGGCAATGGCCATTGGCAGACGACCACGCGATGCGCTCACTGGCGATGACAAACGACGCGCACGAATCGGGAAATTGGCGAGAGACAGTGTCATGCGCTGGCCTCCTGCAGGTCATCCCCTCGCTTGTGCGTGGCGCGAATCCACAGCCAATCCAGCAGCCCCATCACGATCAGCGAGAGGCCGACCAGCGGGAAGATGACACCGATGATCATCATCAAGCCCCAGACACCGGCGATACGCTTGCGCTCCTTGGGCAGCGGCGGGATACCGATACCGCCCACCGGACGACGCTTCCACCACATCACGCCCGCACCGACGCTCATCATCACCATCGCGATACAGGCCAGTACCAGCACCAGCTGGTTGATCAGCCCGTACTGCTGCCCCAGGTGAACATTGATGCCCCACTCCAGCGCTCGACCCAGCGGGCCATAATCGGCGTAATGCATGTCCAGCAGCACATCGCCGGAATAGCGATCCACATGCACCACCTGCTGGCGCTCCAGCGCATCCGGATAGATAGAGCCGGTGTAGACGCCCTGCGGCGAGCCCGGCAGATTAATGGCATAGCCCGGCGCCAGGCCTTCGCGAGCGAAGATGCGCTCAGCCTGATCGAGGCCGATATCGGCATGGGCAATCGCGGCGGCACTCAGCGGCACGGCCGCGGCGGCGGAGGCCTGCTCGGCACCAGACTTGGTGCTACCACCGCCATGCCCGGCATGCTCTCCCTCGTCCACCACGTGGCTTGTCGCTGCAGCTGGCAAGGAAGATAACGGGATAATGGCCTGTTCGAGCGACCAGGTCGTCCGCTCCTGGTCCACCAGACGGGTATCCGACATCGGCGTATTCACGCGCACGCCATCGGGATACCCGAAGTTATGCCCGTTGGCCAACTCGTTGACCTTGGCACCCCACACCATTGACCACGGCATGCCGGTCACGGCGAGAAACAGGATGAAACCAGCGGCGAAGATGCCACACACGGCATGCAGGTCGCGCCACCACAGACGGCGCGCAGGCGTGGTACGCAGCGTGACGACGCCACCCTTCTGGCCCCGCGGCCACCACAGATACAGGCCGCTGAGTACCAGCAGAATGCTCCAGCCGGCGGCGATCTCGATCGCGGCATTGCCGATGGGACCGGTGATGGCGAGGCTGTGCAGATTGCGCACCGTCCACATGATGCTGTCACGGTAGGCCATCTGCCCCTGCACTTCACCGCTGTAGGGGTTGACGTAGACCGCCTGCTTGCCACTGCCATCGGCTGCCACGATATCGACTTCCGTGGTCAAGTCACTGGCCGCAGGCGGCACGACACGCACAGCCTTGCCGGGCAGACTTTGCACGGCGACACGCACCTGCTCGCTCAGCGGGACACTCGCCTGTGCCTGGCCATTGACCTGTTGAACCACCGGCGTGTTGACCTTCATCAGGTCGGCATGCACGAAGTGGTCGATCTCTTCACGGAACAGATAAAGACCGCCGGTGACGGCCAGCAAGGTCAGGAAAGGCAGCACCAGCAGGCCGGCATAGAAATGCCAGCGCCACACGGCGCGGTAGATATCGCTGAAACCGCGAGCGGCGCGACCCGCGGAGTCGGTATTGGTTGTTGAACTCATCTCGATTACCCATCGACAGGTGCCACGACGCGCGACGGATGCTTTGTCCGCCGGTCAACGTGAGGTCACCAAACACTATGGAGAGCCACCGCGAGGTGGCCCAGCAATTCATGGCGCGAGGGAATCGTGGGGTGGCGCGCGCCCGGGCGGACGCAGATAGACATTGATGTCGCGGAACGCGACAAGGCAGGGACGCGGGGCAGCGTCGCGAGACAACCGCCCCAACGCCAGCAACAGGGCAGCGGCGACCAATGCCAGCGTGAAGGCCGCCATGCTGGCCAACGGACAATCCGAGGCAGCAGAACTATGGGTGATCTGCGCCTGCGAACCGCTTTCGCGAGCGGCACGCGTTATCCAGTCGCTATCGGCACTCACCCAACGCCCGGTGCCGACGCTCTCGAAGACGGCATGGTCGTTAACCATCACCACTCGCGGGGCCGCCAGCGGCATGACCAGCATGGCGGCCAACGCGATCAGCATCACGAAGACGACATGCCCATTGGCCGCGGTCAGTCGCGACAGGGCGCGATGATAGGAGACGGATTCACGCCTGGCGTGGCGAGTCGAGGGACAAGTCACTGTCATGCGCCCCCCGTGACCGGCACGTTCGCGTTTGCGCTCGTGTTGACGGTCGCAACACTGTCAGAGGACGGCGCTGCGGCCACGGACTGGAGCAGGAACGTCAGGCGATCAGCAAGCTGCGCAGGCGTCTGACTGAGCGGCAGGGTGTCACGCAGCCGGCCCTGCTCGTCGATCACGAAGATCGCCACGCTGTGGTCGATCATGTAATCGGCCTCGCCCGCCGACGCCTGCGCTTGCGCGTGTTCAGGGGGATGACTCTGCTCGGGTTCTCGCCGCTGAAACTGGATACCGAGGCGCTGGGTGAATTCCTCCAGACGCGTGTCGTCCTGTGACGGGAGGCGAAGGCCGGTCACCGGCAGGCTGAAGGCAGACAGATAACGTGACAGCACGGGCAGGGTGTCGCGCGCCGGATCCAGCGTCAGAAACATCGGATGCAGATGCGCGCGTGAAGTCTCGTCAAGGCGTTGCCAGGCCATCTGCAGCCGGGCAAGCGACAACGGACAGATGTCCGGGCAATGCGTAAAGCCGGGAATCAGCACGCTCAGGTGACCCGCTTCCCCCCGAGACAGGGTGTCCGCGTGCAGCAGTCCCCGCGTGGAAGGCAGCTCGAGCGTCGTCGGCCACGCATCACGCGGTTGATGCGAGGCAGAAAGCCCCGTGATCAACGCGATAGCGACGAGGGCAAAAGCACTGAGTCCCATCAGGATCAGCTTGCGCGGCGACATGAACACTCCAGCGTGGCGTGCAGAGAAGGTAAAGGCAGCAGGGTCGATGACAGGGATGCTAACCATTCACACCCGTGAAACCACTAATGCGACAAGTTGCCACAGCGATTGCCCCGGGCCTTCGCGAGCGCGACAAGCCCCCAGATAGCGTAAAGCCATCACCACCATCATCAGATTCAAAGTGCGTCTCACCCGGACGGGCACGACACTGTCTCCATGCTCACGCAATTGAGCCAGTCCCCCAACCCCTTCTTCCCCTCACGCCATGAGGCTTCGCCATGATTCAGCGCCTTTCCCTGCACCCAGCCATCCTTGAAGTGCGCGACCTCGATGCCGCTTGCCGTTTCTTCACCGAAACACTCGCCCTGCCCATCCTGTTGCGCAACGCCACCAGCGCGACCCTGGAGCTGAACCATCGCCGAGACAAGCAGACCAGCGTATTGCTGTTGCAGCGCAGTGCCGAGCAACCCGACAGCCGCCAGCTGACGCTTGAGATCGAGCGAACGGATTTTGCCCGCTTCCGCGAACAATGGCAGGCCCAGGGAGCGCATCTGATCGAGAGTCACGGCAGCAGCGCCCCCGGCTGTGCCTGGCAGGTGCTCGATTGCGTGCTCCCCGATGGGCATCGCCTACGCGTGGTCAGCATCAACCCCGAGCGCTGCGCCCCGACGATCAGCCGAGGCATGGGCATGGCACCCTGAGATTCCAGCACACCAGATGGCTCGAGAGTCTCCGCTGGGCCGGCGCAAGACACAAGCGCCGGCCCCGCTATCAAGTGCGCCATCATGGCGAGAAATGACGTACCGGTGAGGCGTACAAGAAGATGGCTTGAATGCCCATCACGGCTGAGGCGTCAGTAGTTGACCAGCAAGTCATCGATGACCGGGTTCATCTTGGTTTCGACCCCGGCAAACTTGGAGAACGTCAGACCACCCTTTGCGACAAGATGATATTGCGCATAGGCGATTTCATCGCCATATGGATCATTGAGCCAGAGTTCTGCGTGTGACAGATAGGTCGTGAAATCCCATGAGCGCAAAGCGGTATACGTCAATATCACTTCACAATGGCCAGGGGCCGGAGCGTCATAGACTCGCGTATTCAAGCCATTGCGACTGAAGCCCCGTTTGATCACACTCAGGAAGCCGGGCACGATCACGGCCTCATTGCGCTCGATGCACACGGTATCCAGATAGGACATGCGCTCCAGAGGCTGAACCTGCACCGAGGTACAGCCGGCCATCACGAAGGTGATGGAAGCTGCCAATAACGCCTTCGTCATCCCTGTCATTCTTGACTCCCTGTCATTGAACAAGAGGCTTTATCGCGAGATATGCCATGGAAGGCATGCTTGTCCGCAGGGTATTAGTGAAAACAAATAAATGCGAGGAATCTGCCCGTGATCAGGCGTAATTCCCCCATGCAAGCGCGAGTCTCCTACAGAGACACCGACAAATGATGACAGGCGTGGCAAACATGAGTCCCCTTTATCACGCCGAGCCAATAATGCCCCACTGACAGCGTGCGCGGATGTCCGCATTGCCGCACTCTTGCCCGACGCAGCATTAAGTATTGCTCAGCGACAGAATCGCCAGCCCCGCGTGCCGAGGTGGAAGTGATCACGATGGGCGGCGTTGTAATCCGGCCCCAGCACGGTACCGAAACTCTCACAGGCGGCGTCCTGCACGGCACGCAGGAAGCGGCCCGGGGCATCTTCATCCTCGGGCGCCGTCCAGTCGCGCGGCAGGCGAACCTGACGGCCGTCCGCCAGCGTGAAGCCTGTGACATCCAGCGCATCCGCAGTGGCATGTTCACTGCGGCGTGCGTTCTCTCGTCCGTAGATGTTGCGACAGGCGTAGCTGCCAACATGGAACACTTGCGTCACCTCGCTCCCCATGACCTTTTGCGCCGCTGACCTGAGCCCATGACGCTCGAAGCGCAGCCAGCTCACCGCCAGCGGGCAGCTGGCAATGAAGGACTGATTGAAGCGAACACCCTGCTCACCACTCGCGCCTGACGCCGAATGCATGCGTACGCTATTGATGAGGTCACAGCCGTTGTTGCTGGGGCGGTCCGGCAGGAAGGTCACCCGTTGCGGGGCTTCCCGCGCGAGAAATGCGCGACAGGCGGCCGGGTTCTCGTTCAAGCGTGAGAGCTTCCAGCCGGTCACCATGCCGGGCGGGTCCTCCAATTGCAGTGGCGCCCACGGGAGATAGTGAGCGGGTATCCAGCGCTCCAGCACGATGATATCGCGCTGGACCGCAACGCCCAGGCCGATGAGCACCAGGCATATCAATGTGAGCCCCATGCCTTTGCGGCGCTGCTTGTGCTGCAAACCGTTCATGTCCGCCTCCTGTACACGTTGCAGGCCCTCACCTGCCCCGGGCTTCGCCTGCATTGGACTTCACCTGCCCTGGGCTTCACCTGCCCCAGGGTGACTGACCACCGTGAATGGCATGACGTATCGACCGCCTCATATATGCCATATCAGAAACAGTGAAATGAAGGGGCGAGGCGCTGTCAGAGACGCGGTTGTCCACTATGCTGGACGCCATTCAGCAGACCAGCCACATGCCTATAGGGGCCACGCCCCAGCTGCTCTCTGCACGCCAATCCGCTATCAGGAGCGCACATGACGACAGCCCCTACCTCACGCCTGGGCACGATCCCGCTCTCGGTGCTGGACCTTGCCCCCATCCGCGATACCGGCAGTGTTGCTGAAACCTTCCACAATAGCGTCAGTCTCGCCCAGCATGTCGAAGCGCTGGGCTTTCATCGCCTGTGGCTGGCCGAGCATCACAACATCGATGGCATCGCCAGTGCCGCCACCTCGGTGCTGATCGGCCATGTGGCGGGCAAGACCTCCCGCCTGCGGGTCGGCTCGGGCGGCATCATGCTACCCAACCATCCCCCACTGGTGGTGGCGGAGCAGTTCGGCACCCTGGCCACGCTCTACCCGGACAGGATCGATCTCGGGCTTGGCCGCGCGCCGGGCTCCGATGGCATCACCATGCAGGCGATGCGCCGCGACCCTTCCGCCGGCGTGAATGACTTCCCCCAGCGGCTGGCCGAACTCGAGCAGTATCTGGGCGAGGCTTCACCTGGTCAGCGCATCAAGGCCATGCCGGGACAAGGCACTCATGTCCCCCTGTGGCTATTGGGTTCCAGCGACTACAGCGCACGCCTGGCAGCGAAAAAAGGTCTGCCCTTCGCCTTCGCCGGTCAGTTCGCCCCCGGCTACATGCTGGAGGCCATCAAGCTCTATCGCGAGAACTTCACGCCCTCCGAGGTGCTGGATGCGCCCTATGTGATGCTCGGCCTGCCCCTGATCGCCGCCGACAACGATGAACGCGCCCGTTTCCTGGCCAGCACCCAGCAACAGAAATTCCTCAATCTGATCCGTGGCAAGAGCACGCGCGCCCTGCCCCCACGCGAGACACTGGACTGGTCAGCACGCGAGGAAGCCATGGTCGGCCAGAATCTGGCCGCTGCCATCATCGGCGGGCCAGAGCGCATTCGCAGCGAACTCGAGCATCTGCTGGAGGTGACGCAGGCCGACGAATTGATGTTCAACTCGGATTTCTATGAGCATGCCGACCGCCTGAAGAGCTACGAGATACTCGCCGAGGTCGCCGGCCGCCGGACGCCGGCCGCCAGTCAATGACGTGAGCCCCTTCACGCTGACTGGCTTGCCAAGACAAGACGCCGCTCACATCCCCTGTGAGCGGCGTCTGTCGTTCTGAGCCTGCTGTGAAGACACGCACTGACGTCATGAGCTGAAGGCGATGAACTTAAAACGATGAGCTTAAGGCGATAAGTTCATGCCACGACTCGTCTCAATGATGGTCGCGCGGGTTCACGCGACGATTCTTGACGTCCGGCGCACGGCGGATGCGATCTTCCTCCGCCAGGCTGTCAGCCTCGAAGATATCCGCACCGACCGGTGTCTCACCATGACGGCGATACAGCTGACTGAGCATCTGGCGACGATCAGCCCGCAGCTCCTTCACCAGTACCACGATCATGCCGTAGATGATGAAGGTGAACGGCAAGGCCGAGAGTACCGAGGCTGACTGCAAGCCCTTGAGACCGCCCGTCGAGATCAGCGTCAAGCAGATGGCCGCGATCAGCACGCCCCAGGCGATACGCTTGTAGAGCGGCGGATTGATCGAGCCGCCGTCGGTCATCTGCGCCACGATGTAGGACGCCGAATCGGCGGAGGTCACCAGGAAGATGAAGATCAGCATGATCGCGACCACCGACAGCACGCTGCTGAAGGGCATCAGGTCGAACATCTCGAACAAGGCAGACGTGATGTTGGCATCCGTCGCGGCCGCCAGACCGACATCACTGGCCAGCTCCATGTTGATCGCCGCGCCACCGAAGACACCGATCCACAGGCACGCCAGCAGCGGCGGCACGATCAGCACGCCCACCACATACTCCTTGATGGTGCGGCCACGCGAGACACGCGCGACGAAGGTCCCGACGAACGGCGACCAGGCGATGACCCATGCCCAATAGAAGACGGTCCAGGAGCTGTTCCAGTCATTACCGTCATAGGGCGACATGCGCAGGCTCATGCCGATGAAGTTCTGCAGATAATCGCCGATGCCCAGGGTGATCGTCTTGAGAATGTCCAGCGTCGGGCCAGTGAACAGCACATACAGCATCAGCGCGATGCAGATGCTCATGTTGAGGTTGGACAGGCGCTTGATGCCCTTGTCGAGCCCGGACCAGGTCGAGGCCATGTAGGCACAGAACATCACGCCCATGATGATGAACTGCCATTGCCAGCCTTCTTCCACGCCGAAGACGAAGTGCAGCCCCCCATTCATCTGCAACACGCCCAGGCCCAGCGATGTCGCGACCCCCATCACGGTCGCCACCACCGCAAAGACATCCAGAATCGGGCCGTAGCGGCGCGCCTTGGGATGCTTGGCCGTCACGGAAGACAGCACCGAGGACACCAGCCCCGCCTGTCCCTTGCGGAACTGGAAATAGGCAATGATCAGGCCGACCACCGAGAAGGCAGCCCACTGATGGACGCCCCAGTTGAAGAAGGCATATTGAATGGCATAGCGCGCAGACTCTGGCGTCTCGCCCGGCATATCGGCGAACGGCGGCTTCAGATAGTGCTGCATGGGTTCCGCCATCCCATAGAACACCAGTCCGACGCCGAACCCTGCTGCCAACAGCATGCTGACCCAGGAAAAGAAGGTATAGGAAGGCCGGCTATCCTGCGGGCCGAGCCGGATCTTGCCGTACTTGCTCAACGCGAGACTGATGAGAAAGATCACGAAACCAAACACGGATATCAGATAGAACCAGCCGAACATGCTGGTCACGGCGCCGAGCGCCTGATCTGCCAATTCACCGAAACGGGTGGGGAATCCTGCCCCCAATGCGACCAGCCCCAGAATGATGATGACCGACGCGCTGAATACGCGCTTTCCTCCAGATGTCATAAATCGCTACTCCCTGTGAGCTGTGACAGCGGTGAGGTGGATCGCGCACCAGCGAGAAACGAGTAGCGTATCGCCAACGAATATTCGCAGTGCCTTCTAGACATGAACCTGATTCCCCATAACTTCAAGGGCAGACGACGTCAGCAGCACAGGAAAATTTGTCACTGTCTGTACATGTAAGCGTTTGCCCCAGCCGGGCCACAGCCTCCGCGTGGAAGGAGAAAGCCGGTTTTGAAAGGACAGTGCAGGCCTTGGAGAGACAGCGCAGGCCTTGGAAGGACAGTGACGAAGGAGCAGAGAGACCGGAAGTCCCGGGCAAGCTGGCCAGTCACGATGGCGAGATCGCCAGATAACCTCTACATTACTTGTACGATAGTTATAAAACGCGATTCACCGCCGACATGACATCCCACTGAGGGTATTCCCGATGCCTGCACATACCACTGCAACACACCCGCCACGCACCGCTGTGACCCCCACCCACGCGTCGCCTGCTACCCCACTGCAACAGAGCCCCCTAGCCGATCAGACGACCGCCCATCAGGACGAGACCAGCATGACACTCGAGTCGCTGGCACGCGCACTGCAGCACGGCATGGTGCCGGTGGTCGAGGTCATGTCACTGGATGGCATCTACAAGGTGAGAATCCATCATTGCCACGGCATCTCGGACCTGACGCGCAATGATCACAGCGCACTATGGTTCAAGGGTACCGGTGAGATACGCGACTTGATGGGCGCACGCGGCATCAGCCACGGCGTGCTGACCTGGGCAGATCAATGGGGAGATGAAATGATCGGGGTCGAATCGCGCAGCCTCAATCAGGAAGAACTGCTCGCCTGGGGTACGCGTATCTGTTTCAAGTGATACCCGAGAGATAGTCCCCCACGGGGATGTCCGCCCAGACACACAAAAGCCGCCCCTGCCGAGGGCGGCTTTTGTGTGTTGTTGTGCCATATCCAAGGTCATCTATCCGGCCAGCTCTCAGCAGAATACAGCTGGCTCAAGCTCTGTCGAGAACGCGAAGAGTTTGAAAGAGCCTCACTGGCTGACGGCTTCTTCATTGGCCACGAAACCGGCATCAGCGCACAGGCGGCTGAATTCATCCCAGTGCTTCATGACCTGCCAGGCGCCCGTGGTCCGCAGTACCTCGGCGTGACCCGGCGGAATGTGGCTGGCGCCCAGATGGCCGACGACCTTGAGGCCCGCGGCCACGGCTGCCTGCATTCCCGTACGGCTGTCTTCCACCACCAGACATTCCTCGGCGGAGCGTCCCAGCGTCTTGAGGGCGAGCAGATAGAGGTCCGGCGCCGGCTTGGGATTCATGACCTCATCGGAGGTGAAGATCGGCAGCTGCTCGTCGCCATTGGCCGCGGCAATCTCATCGAGAATGCCACGCAGCCCCGAGCTCTCGAGATTGATCTTCATGCGCTGCTCAGAGCTGTTGGACACGATCGCCAACGGCAGACGCTGATCGCGAATCCACTCCAGCGTCTCCCGCACCCCGGGCATGGCCTTGAGCGAGTCGGCCAGGCGGGCATCGACGAGATGACGTACCTGGTCGAGCGCATCCACGGGCAGCGTGTGCTGACTGCGGGCTTCCAGGTCCAGCAGGATATCGCGCGTCATCATGCCCAGACAGCGGTCCAGCTCATGCTCGATCTGCTCTGCACTCCCCAGGTCTGGCAGCCAGATGGGAAGTTTTTCCTTGAGCACGCCATCAGCGATGATCTCGCTATCCACCAATACACCGTCACAATCAAAGATAAGTTGCTTCATGCGAGCTCCAATTCGAGAAAAGATGGCCGAAACACGTGATGAACAAGACGCCTTGTCGCGCAAGGCATTGAGCGGCCACAAGAAGTGATATCCCTCATTGATGAGGGCAGAAAACTGAAAAGCAATCCCGACATTTTGCAGCAGACCTAGGCGAGGATTTTTCGAGGCAAGGCTGTCGGTAGGTGACTTGACGCGCTCAAGGGTAATGCACTGCAATGGCAACGTCATGACAGGAATTCTTGCCTTATCAAGACACCCATGCAGGAGGAAGTATGCGACATCGCCATTCCCGCAAATGTTCACATCCCTCACACTCGTCCGGCTTCGGCACGGGCCTTCTGGCCGGCGCCGCCGCGGCGACCGCCTTCTTTCTGGGCCGACGCCTCAACAGTGCTCGCAAGGTCAGTAGCGGCCATCCGCTGAAGCATCAGGTACTCGATGCGGCCTCGCAGGTCATGCAGCGCAAGTATCCGATGGAAGCGATGAGTACCTATCTCAACGGCTTCCACCATTACGCCGATGACATGGGGCGACAGGTGGAGGCCAGCCACTTCTGCATCCACCTGGAACATGATCTGCACCAATGCGTAATCTTCGATTCCAATCGCAGTGATGCCCGCTTGATCGGGATCGAATACATCATCAGCGCCGAGCGCTACGAGCAGTTGCCCGAGGAAGAGAAGCCGCTCTGGCACAGCCATCACTATGAAGTGAAGTCCGGCATCCTGGTGGCCCCGGGAATTCCGGAACTGGCGGAGCGCAGCTACTTCGAGGACCTCGTCACCACCTACGGCAAGACCTTCCACACCTGGCAGATCGACCGCGACGACTTCCCCTACGGTATCCCGCAGCTGATGATGGCCTTCACCCGTGACGGTCAGATCGATGAGGAGCTGATGAAGCGCCGTGATGAGCGCCTGGGCATCAGCACCGAGGAGCGCCGCCGGAAGCGCGCCGAGATTCCGCTGCCCGATGTCAGCCCCAAGGCCAACGGTGGCCCGACCCCGCCCGACAACGAGTCCCACCAGCCGCCGCATGAGAGCCTGAACGACAGCCGCTGAGGCCAGCGGCGAATCAGCGACACAAGCCACGACACGCACCAACGACATGCAGCTACGACATGCATCTACGACAAGGCGCTTGGCAATCAATTGCCAGGCGCCTTGTCGTTTCAGCTATCGCGTCAGGAAGCCGCAATGGGCATCCCGCAGGGCTCAGCTCTGATTGTCGTGGCGCGGCTTGTCTTCACGTGATGTCGAGGCCATCTTCTCGAGCTCCTCCTCACTCATGGAGTCATACATCGAGCGAGCGGCCCCATCCAGTTCGCTGACCTTCTGCTCGCCACGACGTGCTGACAGTGCTGCCCCGGCTGCCATCTGCTGTGCCTTGGACTTGGCTGGCATGATTGTCCTCCCTCTGGGCGAATATCGTGAACCATGGTCGGCTGCCATGAGCTCGACCATGTCGCTTGCTGTCACTCTCCATAGGCCATGCGGCCCTCCTTCGCCCTTTTCAAGCCTCGCGATGCCTTGAGTTTCCCCTCTCTGACCCAAGGCCATGCAGGAGAGACAGATGACTGTCCTCAACAATAATATCGCCATCCAGCAGCAGGAGAGCCGCCATGCGTGACGTCGAATTTCCTCAACATCTTTCGCCCTATACTGCCAAGGATGACCTGACGGCGCTGGACGCCGAGCAACTGGCACGCGGGTATCAACGCGGTGAGTTCGACCCGCTACAGGTGACCCGAGCGGTGCTCGATCGTATCGAGCGACTCAACCCGCTCGTCAATGCCTATGTGCATGTCGCGCATGACACGGCGCTGAAGGAGGCGCGTGAATCCACGCAGCGATGGCAGGCCGGCAAGCCATTGGGTCCGCTCGATGGCATTCCGACCTCACTGAAAGGCCTGACGGATGTTGCCGGCATGCCAGCGAGAGCAGGCTCCCTGATCACACCGGCTACGCCATGCCAGCAGGATGCGCCTCCGGTCAGGCGCTTGCGTGAGGCAGGCGCGATTCTACTGGGCAAGACCAACACCCCCGAGTTCGGCTGGAAGGCCGTCACCGACAACCTCGTGCATGGCACCACCAGCAATGCCTGGAATACCGAACTGACACCCGGTGGCTCTTCCGGTGGCGCGGCTACCGCCGCCGCCCTCAATCTGGGCGTGCTGCATCAGGGCGGTGATTCCGGTGGGTCGATCCGTATCCCTGCCGCCTTCAGTGGCATCTTCGGCTTCAAGCCCACCTTCGGCTGGACACCGCAGTGGCCACCCTCCAAGGCTGCCTTCCTGTCCAGTATCGGGCCCATGACCCGCAGCCCCCGTGACGCCGCCGCCATGCTCAATGTCATCGGCCGTCACGATGCCCAGGACCCTTACGCCAATCGCGGCCAACCCGAGGATTGGGGCGCGGATATCGGCAAGTCGCTGGCAGGACTGCGTATCGCCTACTCGCCATGTTTCGGGTCTGTCGAGGTCGACCCCGAGATCGCAAGCCTGGTGGAGCGCGCCGCACAGCGTCTGGCGAACCTTGGCGCGGACATCGTGGCGGTCGATCCCCCGGTCGAGACAAGCCTCGAGACGTTTCGCAAGATCTGGTTCACCGCCTCGCTGGGGCTCTGGGATGACTGCGATGCCGAGCAGCGTGAACAGCTCGACCCCGGGCTGGTCGAGAATGCCATGTGTGCACGCGAATGGTCGTCGCTGGATCTGTTCAAGGCACTCGAGGAGCGCTACCGGATCACCCAGGCGCTGGAACAATTCAACCAGGATTTCCACCTGTTGCTGACACCCAGCGTCGCCGTCACCCCCTTCGCCCTGAATCATCAGGTACCCCCGGATAGCCAGATGCATGACTGGGAGGAATGGGCGCCGTTCTCGTATCCCTTCAACCTGAGCGGCCAACCTGCGGCGTCAGTGCCCTGTGGCTTCACGTCTCAGGGGCTGCCCGTCGGCTTTCAGCTGGCAGGCGGCAAGCACGATGATGTGCGACTGCTGCGGGCAGCCGCTGCCTATATGGATGCCTACCCTACCGCGCATCCCGCCGAGCCCTACCGCCCGAGGTGAAATCGCGGCCGCACTGTCTGACCGGCGGCCTGCACATACGACAACGCCCGCCACTGCCCCTTCATCAGGGCGGTGGCGGGCGTTGGCTGTGATGCCTGTCATCCAGGCAACAGGCTATTTCCAGGAACTATTTTCAAGGACTATTTCAAAAAGCGATCAAAGGGGCTATTTCAATACGCCTTGCAAAAGGCGATTCATATGAACGCAGCCCCGTGAGCCGGCCCCGTTACTTGAGCGAATCCTGATTGCCGATGCGCGCCATCATCTCGGTGAACATCTGGATGTCGAGCATCAGGTTATCGACCCGCTTGAACTCCTCGGAGGTATGCCCGGTATAGGTCTCGCCCGGCATGGACGGGCCGAAGTTGATCGCATTGGGCAACAGCTTAGCGGTAGTGCTGCCCGCGGAGGAGCGCGGCTCGGCCTTCATGCCGGTGGTATCCCCGAAGATATTGAGCAGCGTCTGCAGCCAGGCACCGCTGGGATCACGCAGCATCCAGTCGCGAATCTCGACGTTCAGCGTCATGTCCATGCCCTGCTCGCTGGCATAGGCGCTCAGCTTGTCCTGAATCGTCTGGCTCAATTCCTCAGGTGATTTCTCACCGGCGGGCGCACGCACATTGACCGCGACCCGCAGCGCATCGTCCTCCCTGGCGAAGAAGGTCGGCGTCACCTTGAGCGGCCCCAT
Organism: Cobetia sp. 29-18-1; assembly: GCF_029846405.1. Taxonomy (NCBI): domain Bacteria; kingdom Pseudomonadati; phylum Pseudomonadota; class Gammaproteobacteria; order Oceanospirillales; family Halomonadaceae; genus Cobetia; species Cobetia sp. 29-18-1. The sequence goes on along the minus strand of NZ_JARWKS010000006.1, from coordinate 30,112 downwards.
GAAATCATGGGAATACGCGATGCCCAGCTGCTTGCCGTGATAGTCCAGTCCGTAGTTGTCGTTCAGGTAATGGATGGCATCTTCATAAGCATTGTCATGGAAATCGATGCCGGAGGTGGCGAGCAGGCCCGCCAGCCGTGTGACAGGATTGACGCCGTTGGCCGGCGCCGAGGAGTGGGCCGACTTGCCGGTCACCGTCACGCTGACCTCTTCGCCTTCCACCTCACTGGCGACGCTGAAGTCCTGGCCATGCTCCTTAACGTAGCGGCTGCCGAGCGTCTCAAGCTTGTGGCTGAGCGCCTTGGCGCCCGCTGCGTCAGCCGCGTGCAGCGTGGCAGTGGAGCGCTCCGGAATCTGGTTGGTCGCCAGGCCACCCTGGAAGTTGGTGATCGTCGGCAGAGCGTCGACTGCCTGATCAGATGACGCCTCGCCCGCCTTGGGCGTCAAGGGGAAATGCGCATCGATGGTGCCGAAACCATTCTCGGCCGTGATCGCCGGATAACCGCTATCGAGCACGATGTTGTATTCCGGCAGGTCATTTCTGGCCTTGTAGTACTTGAAGCCATCACCGCCGGTCTCTTCCGTGGTCTCGATCATCAGGCGAATGGTGCGCTTGAGCGGCACCTCATTCTCCTTGAGCGACTTCATGGCATACAGCGCCGCGGCGATAGAGGCCTTGTCATCTTCGGTGCCGCGCCCGTAGAGCTTGCCGTCGATCTCGGTCATCGCGAACGGGTCAAGATGGGTGCCGTCGTCGAGTGTCCAGCCCTCCTCGCCTGCCGGCACCACATCGCCGTGGGTCAGAATGCCGAACACGTCATCGCCAGTTCCCTCGAGCTCAACCTCGAAGACGCGGTTGTCGACGTTACGGAACGTCAGGCCGAACGCCTCGGCGCGCGCCTTGATCAACTCACCGAAGCGCGCGATTTCCGGGTTCTCGAATTGCGGCTTCTCCCCCACCTTGGCGGTCGGGATCGCGACCATTTCCTTGAGCAGCGCCTGGACATCATCGCCGTACTGCAGACGGTTGTAGACCCCCAGCAGACGATAGATGTTGACGAAGGCGTCACCTTCCAGCGTCTCACCAGCCTGATACTGCTCGATGGCGGCCCTGACGGCCGTGTCCTGGGAATTGCGTTCGGCTACCTGGGTCAAAAAGCCATTGAAGTCCGGCGCCAGCTCCTGCCGGCCCTGTTCGATCAAGCTGACCAGCTGGGCACGCTTGAGCGTATGTTCACCCTGCGGTGCGCGCTTGCCCGTGTCATCGGCCGCCATCGGCTCGTCTGCGCTGGCAGGCAGTGCGCTGCCGAGCCCGAGTGCCAGACCCAGCGCGAGGGCCGTCTGACGAGAGGTGGCGTGAGTGGCTGTGCGGGTACTCATGGGCATGTACATCCTTGTGTTAGGCAAGACGCCACGTCGTCAATGGCCGCAGAGACAAGCGATGAGGAGAAGACCCTCACCGACGCCCGGCGGCAGCTGACCACGCGACATCAAGACGGTTTCATCGGCCTTGCCGTGAAACATGAATGTCTTATACACAACCATCTTATGTACTAGGCCACGCCACGCCAACCCTGGCGAGAGATGCCTGCCACTCTGCGCTCCATTGTGGCCTTGGCCCCCTCACTCCAGACGAGCGACTCAGTTCCAGCGCTTGAGCAGAATCTCGATGAACAGCTCCGCAATCGGCGAAAGGGATTCACCGCGCCGCCGCAGCAGGCCAATGGTGCGATCGATGCGCGGTTCGGGCAGTTCACGCTGACACAGCACCTCGTGTTCCGGCCCCGGCATGGCCATCGACGGCAGGATGGCGACGCCCAGCCCGCTCTCGACCAGACCCAATGACGTCGAAAGGTGCTGCACTTCGTAGAAGCCATCCAGATGCAGGCCGGCGGACAGCAGAGTGTTGTCGAGCAGAATGCGATTGCCGCTGTCACGCGAGACCGTGATCAGGCGCACATCGTCCAGGTCACTCCATTCCACGCGCTGTTTCTGTGCAAGAGGATGGTCACGCCGCAGGGCCAGCACGAAGGGATCACGATAGATGGAGGTGAAATCCACCGCCGGATGGTGGGCACTGACCATATTGATACCAAAGTCTGCCTCCCCCGAAACCACCCTTTCGACCCCTTCATTGGCACTGACATCCAGGATGCGAATCCGGATACCGGGATAGGCGGTATTGAATTCGCGCACCACGCTGGGCAGGAAGTAGAAGGCTGCCGTGGGCAGGCAGGCGATGGTCAGCACCCCCTTGCGGTGGGTGGCAAGCTCGCGGACGCCGACCAGAGACGACTCATAATCTTCGAGCAACTTGCGGGCTTTGGGCAGGAAATCACGCCCAACTGGCGTCAATCGACTTCTTCGCGTGGTGCGCTCGAGCACCTTGGCGCCCAGAATCTCCTCCAGTTTCTGGATGCGGCGCGACAACGCCGGCTGCGAAATATGCAGCCGTTCTGCCGCCTCATTGAAGGAATGATTCTCGGCGACCTCGACGAACGCCGACAGATCCAGAAACTCCAATCTATGCATGCAACTACCTTATTGTTTCAGTTTTCGGATTAATGCGCACAATGATGACAGTATAGGTTTTATTTGCATTTGATGCATAGATCATCGGCTGTGATGCTTCACGAAGGCGCAAACAGACAGGAGCGCGTTCCAACATGATGCATTCACTTCCTTGCATGATCCTACGTGGCGGTACCTCTCGGGGTCCCTTCCTGCGTCTGGATCACCTCCCCGCCGATGACGAAGGCCGTCGCGAAGTTCTGCGTCAGGTCATGGGCTCCGGCCACGTACTGCAGATCGATGGCCTGGGCGGCGGCAATTCGTTGACCAGCAAGGTCGCCCTCGTCGGGCCGCCCAGTCATCCTGAAGCTGATGTCGATTACCTGTTCGCTCAGGTCGACGTAGAAGGCGACAAGGTCGACTTCTCGCCCAACTGCGGCAACATGCTGGCCGCCGTCGGCCCCTACGCCATCGAGACCGGCATGATTGCGCCGCAGGGCGACCTGACGCGTCTGCGGATTCACAACCTCAACACCCGCACGCTGATCGATAGCCAGGTGCCGACGCCCGGCGGCGCGGTGGCCTACCAGGGTGACACGCGCATCAGTGGTGTACCCGGCGCCGGCAGCGCCATCAAGCTGGGCTTCCTCGGCGCGGTGGGCGCCAAGACCGGCAAGATGCTGCCCAGCGGCCAGGTCATCGACGTGATTGATGGCGTCGAGGTGACCTGTCTCGACTCCGCCACGCCGGTGGTGCTGATCGAAGCGGCAAGTCTGGGCTGGGCAGGCAACGAAGCGCCGGCCGAGATGGATGCCAACCGCGAGGCGATGGCACGTCTCGAGCAGATTCGCCTCAAGGCGGGGGAATTGATGGGCATGGGCGACGTCAGCGGCTCGGTGCTGCCCAAGCCGGTGATTCTCTCCGCCCCGCGCACCCAGGACGGTTCTCTGTGCGCCCGCTACTTCGTGCCGCATCGCTGCCATGGCGCCCTGGCCGTCACGGGTGCCATCACGCTGGCCGTTGCGACCAGCATCCCGGGCACCCTGGCCAATCGTGTGGCACTCGCGGCCGGCACTCTGGCACCGGATAGCCTGGCGGCAAACGTTCATCTGGAACATCCCGCCGGATTTCTGGATGTCGAGGTCGAGCATGCCAATGCCGACCCGATGACCCCCAGCCGAGTGTCTCTGCTGCGCACGGCACGCAAGATCATGAGTGGCGAGGTGTTCTTGAACCTCCCCGACTCGGTGGAGATGCCTGGGCGTGCATGACACGCCAGACGACCGCGCTGGCAAGCGCCAGAGGCGAAGAGTTCGTCGACAGGCAACGAGCTGGTACTGCAGTATATTGATTTACAATGAATTTTCGCTAAACGAAATAGCCTTACTGCGCCGCCATGCAGATAGCGCATCACTGATCGACAACGCATTCCAACAATAATCAGGAGTCAGACCATGTCCATCATCGTGTCTACCCCCAAGCGCCAGACCCTCAAGCGTCATGCCCGTACCACCGCATTGGCCTTCATGCTGCCCGTCATGGGCCTGATGCCACTGTCCTCAGCCGTTCACGCCGCGGCGGAAGTCCCCGACACCCTGACCTGGACCGTCCCGTTCGGTGTCGGGGGCGGCACGGACGTCTGGGCACGCTTCATGTCCAACTGGGTGACCAAGGACCTGCCGGGCAACCCGGCTGTCGTCATCGACAACGTCCCGGGCGGTGGTTCCATCACCGGCGTCAACCTGTTCAGCAAGCGTGCAGGCGATGACGGCGACGAGATGGTCGTCACCTCGGCCTCTACCCAGTATCCGGCCATGCTGCGCGACCGTCGCGTGCGCTATGACTATGCCGACTGGGAGCCGATCTTCGCCGCACCGACAGGGGGTATCGTCTACGCCTCAAGCTCGCTGGGCAAGGACAGCGCCAGTGCGCTCGAGGCCCTCGCCTCCCAAGAAGTGAAGTTCGCCGGTCAGAACCCGACCGGGCTCGAGATGCCGGTGCTGATGGCCTTCGATCTGCTCGATTTCCAGGTCGACCCGGTCTTCGGCATGAAGAGCCGTGGTGAAGGCCGTCTGGCCTTCGAGCGTGGCGAAGTCGCCCTCGACTTCCAGACCACCTCCGCCTACAAGAGCAACGTCACGCCGCTGGTCGACGCCGGCCAGGCCGTACCGCTGTTCAGCCTTGGCGTGATGGATGACGAAGGCCATATCGAGCGCGATCCGTCCTTCCCGGACCTGCCGACCTTCTCCGAGCTGTATCTGGCCCAGAAAGGCCATTCACGTGACGACGAGGCCTACCAGATCTTCCACAAGTTCTTCGCCTCCGGTTACGCCATGCAGAAAATGCTGCTGGTGCCGAAGGACGTGGACCCGGAACTGCTGGAGCTTTACCGCCAGGCCGCGCGTGATCTGGCCAAGGACCCCGAGTTCCTCAAGGAGGCCGCCGAGAAGGTCGGGCCCTATGGCCTGATGGTCGGCAAGGCCGCCGCGACCCAGCTTCAGGAAGCCATGCAGCTGAGCGAAGCCGAGCACGAATGGGTCAAGAACTGGCTGATGGAACGCCACAATATCCGCCTGCAATCTCGTTGAGGCGCGCAATCACACCCGTAACGGCCTGATCCCCGGGTGTGATGGGGACCCACTCACGGGGCTGCCGACCAGCAGCCCCGTGAGCCTTTCACTCCCTGCCTCACCATGCTCTCCCCGGCACCGCCTCTGAGTGTTAGAGAAGCATCTAGAGAAGAACAAGAGGTTGAGTAACGCCATGATCGACACTCTCCTGTCCAGCATTGGACACGTCTTCACGCTGACGCATCTGCTGTTCATGATGATCGGCATCTTCGTCGGCCTGCTGGTCGGTATCATTCCCGGCCTGGGCGGCATCGCCGGCATGGCCCTGCTGCTGCCCTTCCTCTATGGACTGGACCCGGGCTACGCCCTGGGCATGCTGATGGGCATGGTCGCGGTCATTCCTACCGGCGATACCTTCGCCTCTGTCCTGATGGGCATTCCCGGTTCCAGCGCGTCGCAAGCCACGGTGCTGGATGGCTTCCCGCTGGCCAAGAAGGGCCAGGCAGCCCGCGCGCTGACCAGTGCCTTCCTGTCTTCTCTGTGTGGTGGCGTGATCGGCGCCATCATCCTGACCGGCTTCATCCTCGTCGCACGCCCCCTCGTACTGGCCTTCTCGTCAGCCGAATTGTTCGTGTTGACCTTGCTGGGCCTGACGATGGTGGCGGTGTTGTCCGGCAAGAACCTGTTCAAGGGCACCGCAGCCTGCGGCCTCGGCCTGCTGGTCGGTGCCATCGGCGCCGCACCGGCGACCGGCGAGTACCGCATGAACCTGGATATCGACTATCTGTACGACGGCGTGCCACTGATTGTGCTGGGTCTGGGCATCTTCGCCCTGCCGGAAATCGTCGAGCTGCTGCTGGGACGTGGCAGTATCGCCAAGAACGGGAACACCGACCTGGGCAAGGGCTGGTCTGCCGGCATCAAGGATGTGGTCAAGAACAAGTGGCTGGTCGCGCGCTGTGCCGGTATCGGCAGCCTGATCGGGACCATTCCGGGTCTGGCGGGTTCCGTGGTCGACTGGATCACCTACGGCTTCGCGGTCAAGACCGCCAAGGACCCGAGCCAGTTCGGCAAGGGTGACATCCGCGGCGTCATCGCGCCGGAATCCGCCAACAATGCCTGCGCCTGCGGTGCCATGGTGCCGACACTGCTGTTCGGGGTGCCAGGTTCCGGCACGGCGGCGGTCTTCCTGGGTGGGCTGTTGCTGCTGGGTCTGGAACCCGGTGTGTCGATGATCACCACCAATCTGGACATGACCTACACCATCATCTGGTCACTGGCGCTGGCCAATATCCTGGGCGCGGGCCTGTGTCTGATGCTGGCGCGTCCGGTCGCGCAGCTGACGCGTGTGCCCTTCGCCATTCTGGCCCCTGCCATCACCGTGCTGATCCTGTTCGCTGCCTATCAGGCCAGCCGCTCGCTGGGTGACTGGGCCGCGCTGGGCATGATCGGCATGATCGGTGTGCTGTTCAAGAGTGCTGGCTGGTCGCGTCCGGCCTTCCTGATCGGCTTCGTGCTGGCACCGGGTGCCGAGAACTACTTCTACCAGAGCATGCAGTTCCACGGCGCCGAAGCCTTCCTGCGTCCGGGCGTACTGATCATCCTCGGCCTGATCCTGCTGGCCTTCTTCCTGCCGGTGATCCGCAAGGCGATCATGCGTCGTCGCCAGACCCATGAAGTGGTCGAGACTGCGCCGTCGCCGGAAGAGGATGTGCTGGAATCGCGTGGCTTCGGTGGCGTCGACTTCCTGCTGCTGTTGATGATGGGCGCAGCCGCCCTGTGGGCGCTCTACGACGTCAGGGACCTGATGCCGCTGGGCAAGGCCTTCCCGACGCTGGCCGCCTTCATCACGCTGCTCTCGGTGATCGCCGTGGTCTTCAACGGCTGGCGTCGCGGCATGATTCGCGTCAAGCAACCGGCCTTCAAGGCAGTGGGTGTGGTTCTTGGCTTCTTCGTGCTGATAGGCGTCAGTGCGCTGCTGGGCTTCGTCTCTACCGCCGTGCTGTTCTGCCTGGGCTTCCAGCTCACCATCGCGCGCAAGTCGCCTCTGTTCGCAGGGCTCTTCGCGCTGGGCGTGGCAGTCTTCCTGCTCGGCATGCAGGCGGCGATGAACCTGCACTACCCGACGGGTCTGCTGGATGACGTGGTGCTGCCGATGATTCCCTTCCTGTAAGGCCAGCGGGCATCACCAGCACTCAACTCTCGAGTACGACATACGCAAGCGGGCACCCATTGGGTGCCCGCTTGCGTATTGTGACAACCCCAAGCCCATTGTCAGGTGCTCGCCGCCATCACGGCTCACTCAACGCGATGAAACCTGGCTCGTGCCACCTGTGGCGACACCCCGAAATGACGCCGGTAGGCCGTGGCGAAGTTGCAGGCATGGGCATACCCCACCTGATGCGCCACCTGCTGAATGCTCACCCCGCGCCGCAGAGCCTGCTCGGCACACCGCATGCGACATTCACGCTGATAACTGCCCAGTGACTGCCCGAAGGCCTGGCGAAACTTGTGGCGCAAACCGGAGGGGCTCATGCAGGCCAGCCGCGCCAGTTCCTCCAGCGAGTGTGTGCCATGCGGCACGGCGGCAAGACACTGGCGCACCGCCTCCAGATGTCGACAGGCACCGTGGGGTCCCGATGGGGACGCTAATGGCGATGCAGGGGGTGCAGGAGCTGCGGAGAACGCCGGCACCTCCTGCGCCTCACCAGCGCGGCGCTTGAGTGCCGCCCCCAACAACTGCAGCGCGATCCCCTGCCACTCCAGCATATCACCCTCGCAGGCGGGGGTCGCTGGCGTCTCGCACTCTCCTCGTACGCCCTCACCATCAGGGACCCTGACACGCTCATCCAGTTGCTGATGAAGCCAGCGCCCCGGCGTCCAGCCCAGCGGGCTGGAATGACGCGCGCACGGTAATGCATCCCAGTTCGCCAGCCCCCACCGTACCTGCAGGCTCTGGCTGGACTCGCCCTCCAGATGCAAGCTGATACAGCGCAGGCGGCCTTGAGGGTGATAGCTCTTCAGCGTCGGCGGCGCAGACTGCGTTCTCGCCGGGCGAAATATCCCTCCTTGCCCCGCGGACAAGTCGATCCCCGCGCCGTCCACGCCTGATAGCGTCAATCGCCCTTCCAGCACCAGGCAGAGATAGAGGCCCTCATGAAACTGATGCTGGCCATGATAGGCGCGTGACACCTCTAGATCACACAGCGTCAGATGCGCATCCCGCCAGGGATGCAGGTCATGCATCTGCCCCTCGCAATGCGGATATTTCGCTGCTCGCCAGCCTCGCCGCTCGCTGAGCGATGAAGGGCGCTGTTGAGGTGGGGCCATGACGCGGCGAGTGGCCCGACTGTCGGCTATGTCTCCAAGCGGCTGTGACATGACGCTGCAAATCCCTGCAAGGTGAATCCTGGTGAAGGCCTATCGCCTGCTGCGGGTCGCACTGACGGCTGAAGGGTCGCACGATGCTACTCAGCGGCCACGCCAGGCCGCGGCTTGCGAATACGGCTGGCGACCACAAAATACAATGATTACCGAAAGCAAAACAATCTCATTATCATATAAGTATTGCATCTTGTCTCATGTAAAGCCCTGTTCTCTCTCCCAGTCCTCTCACAGCCCTCTTGCATCCCTCGAGTCAACGGCACTTTGCGACACAGGCTGGCAAGCTTGGCCAGCAGGCTGAAAACTCTGCGAGAATTCACGGGTTTGACAGTGCTGCGCCTTATGTCACTAATGGATGCCTTTCCCCCAAGGAGCACGCCTCATGTTTCTGTTGATCCTGTTCGCTGCCATCGCGATTGGCATCTCATTCATCTGCTCCGTGCTCGAGGCGGCGCTGCTGTCGCTCTCTCCCAGCTATGTGGCAAGCCTGAGAGACCAGCACCCCAAGCGCCACGCCGCTCTGGCCAAGCTCAAGGACAATATCGACAAGCCGCTGGCCGCCATCCTGACGCTCAACACCATCGCGCATACCGTCGGTGCCACGGGGGTGGGCGCGCAGGTATCGGTCGTCTTCGGGGAAGCCTGGGTCGGCGTAGCCTCGGCGGTGATGACGCTGCTGATCCTGGTGGCCTCGGAAATCATCCCCAAGACCATCGGTGCCACCTACTGGCGTCAGCTGTCGCCGATGCTGCCCGGCGTGCTCAATGCCATGGTCATCGCGCTCAAGCCACTGATCTGGCTGTCGGAGTTGATCACCTCGCGCATCGGCAAGGATGCCCATGACATCGATGTGCGTGGCGAGATCAAGGCACTGGCCCAGATGGGGCTCGACAAGAAAGCCCTGGAAAATGATGAACAGCGCGTCATCACCAACATCCTCAATCTGCATGAGATGAAGGTGCGTGACGTTCTGACGCCGCGCCCTGTCTGCCAGACGGTCAGTCCCGAGATGAGCGTGGCCGAGTTCAATGACCAGCTGACGATCTGGCCCTTCAGCCGCTACCCGGTGATGACCGACGATGAGCGAACGCTGGGCATGATCCATCGGGCCGATGCCCATCAGGCAGAGCCCACCACGCCGCTCAAGGATCTGATGCGCCCGATCAGCGAGCTGCACGCCGAAGACAACGTCGAACATGCCTTTGGGCTCATGCAGCGCGAACGACAGCATCTGTGCGTGGTCTACGACAACCTCGGCAACTGGCTGGGTGTCATCACGCTGGAAGACGTGATGGAGACGATTCTGGGCGAGGACATCATCGACGAGACGGACAACGTGGCCAATCTGCGCCGCTTTGCCCGCCAGCGCTGGACCAAGCGTATCGGTGCCAACACCTCAAGCACCCAGCCTTCCGCTGAAACGGCGGCTGGTGAAGGTGCTGTCTCGGGCGATGAAGCTGGCTCTGGTGAAGGTGCTTTACCCGTCTACGAGCAAACCGAGCAAGAGGCGGGCTCAGCCAATAACTCTGCCAAAGGGCCTGCCAAGAGCGCCGATGACAGCAAGGGCTAGGCTCGTCCCTCCACGCTTGTGACCCGCTCGCAGGCAAAAGTCCCGTGAAAGTCGTTGCCAGATACGACTATCGCGGGACTTTTTTTATTGGCGGCTGTTGATACCGCCTGATAACCCATTGATTCCTCTTGCGAACCCCGACTCTCAATCAATCGAATAATTTCTTTCTTCCAATCTCTCGGTAATCAATCCCCGGACTCGGTGCTAACGTTAATCACACACGACGGGCAGCGAACGAACCGAGATAACATAATGATATACAAGAAATTTACGACGTTCCGCACTGAACAGAAAGGCGCCATTCTGTATGTGACCTTCGATTATCCGCCGGTCAATATTCAGGACATTCCCATGCTGGCCGACCTGACCATGCTGTCGCAGAAGCTCGAGCGTGACAGCGACACCAAGGTGGTGGTCTTCCAGTCAGCCCATCCGGAAATCTTTGTCGCCCATGCAGACGTGGACTTCCTCAAGGACATGTCGACTCATGCGGTCCACCAGTGTGAGGTCAAGCTGCTGGACCTGCAGGTGGTCCTCGAGCGCGTAAGCCGCCTGCCCCAGGCGACCATCGCCAAGATTGAGGGTTTTGCCCGCGGCGGTGGTCACGAATTTGCCCTGGCCTGTGACATGCGCTTCGCCGCACGTGGCAAGGCCCGTTTCATGCAGATGGAAGTCGCGATGGGCATTCTGCCCTGCGGGGGTGGTGCCTCACGCATGGCACGTCAGGCAGGCCTTGGCCGAGCGCTGGAAATCATCCTCAGCGCCAAGGACTTCGATGCCGATCAGGCCGCCGAATACGGCACCATCAATCGTGCGCTGGACCCGCAGGAGATCGGCCCCTTCGTCGACTCGCTGGCCGAGCGAATCTCCTTGTGGCCATCAGCCGCCATCAACGCCTGCAAACAGGCCGTCTACGCCTCCATCGACAAGCCCATCGAAGACGCCTTGAAGGAAGAGGCCTATTGGCTCTATCAGGCCACCAGCCAGACCGCCGCCATCAAGCGCTTCCAGAATGCCTATGACAGCGATGTCGAAAACGACATGACCGCCCAGCGCAACTGGGACCAGATCGTGATCGACGTCCAGTCCATCGTTTGAGAATACGTCCTGCAACGTAAGCAAGGATGCCCTTTAAGGGAGTGGCGACACTCCCTCTTTTTGAATTCTCCCACCCCCTTTCTCTTTTTGGATTCTCCCACCCTATTTCGGAGCCACACCATGCATATCGATGACCACTCCCTGTGCAACGACTTCCCTCAGCAACGTGAACTCATTCTGCGCCTGATCAATGGCAATGAAGAGTTTGCCCGCATCGCGGAAGCCTATACCCGTATCGATATCGAGATTCACGCCCTGGAAGTCGATGAATCGCCGATCGGCGATGACTCCATGCACCAGCTCAAGCACCAGCGCAGCCTGCTCAAGGATGGTCTGTACGAGCGAATGATGGCGGCTAAGTAAAGCGACGACTGCGCATTACCTGGAAATAGCGGCCGATTATTATCCATCGGCTTGTGTGACTGACTACCTCTATCATTAGATTGCCTGATCAGCTGGCCTTTGCAGGCTGGCTACTCTTTTTTCGGATATAGAAATGCATACTTCCCCCTTTAACAGGCCTACGGCATACATCCAGATAATCCAGTTTCTGAATCATCGCTCCAAGCTTGCTGGCGCCATGATCAGACGGTTTCAAGTCGGGCATCTTCTTCTTTAGATATCCACCAACTGCTGACAAAGGAGCCCAACCATCAACTTGTTGCAGTTCATTCACCGCATTCAAGATATGCGACCTCAACTGCCTCTGTGCCTTGGTCGGCTTGACGAGGGTTACCGGCTCAGCAGCCGGCTTGCTGACTGACATGGCCGGGACAGGCTTCTCAGCCACCTTGCGCAGTCCTTCGCTGTAGATGAACTTGTCGCAGGCAGACACGAATGGCTGCGGTGTCTTGTCTTCACCGAAGCCATATACCAGCATGCCGCTCTCTCTCAAACGAGCCGCCAGCCGTGTAAAGTCGCTGTCCGAAGAGATGAGGCAGAACCCCTCCACGTTCCCCGAGTACAGCAAGTCCATGGCATCGATGATCAACGCAGAGTCAGTTGCATTCTTGCCCTGGGTATAGCTGAACTGCTGAACCGGATGAATGGCATGACGCAGAAGATGCTCTTTCCATGGCGCAAGGTTCGGCGTCGTCCAGTCTCCGTAAGCCCGCTTGATGGTGCTGACCCCCAGCTTTGAAATCTCTGCCAGCAGCGCTTCGCAGATAGCAGCCTGCGCATTGTCAGCATCAATAAGTACCGCCAATCTATTGCGTCCTATCTGTGACATGTATCGCTCCATGATGTACGTCACTGAAATCCTGTTATCTCTCCTGGAGATAATATGTCATGTAATGACCATGATGATCACCAGATAAGTCATGCCCTTGGCAAACGCCCCTAGCCGGTTTCAAATCCCTCTATCAAGGCATCCATCAGCACCCTCACTCGCCGAGGAAGAATCTGCGTCTCCGGGCGGACGATGTAGATGCTGGTATCTGCGCCGTCCCCACGTATGTCTTCCAGCAGCGGGATCAAGCGTCCAGAAGTCAGGTCATCGGCGATCAGGTAGTGCGGCAGACAGGCAATGCCGCGGCTGCCCAGGCAGGCGGCGTGCAGGGTTTCCAGGGAATTGGAGAGGAAGCCGCAACGCATGTCGGGCAGTGACTTGAGCCCCCAGGCATTGAAGCCGCCGGGGAGATTCAGGATCAGGCTGACATGCTCCGCCAGCTCCGGCACTGAGCGCGGCGTGCCGTGGCTTGCCAGATAGTCCGGTGATGCACAGATGACGCGATGGTTGGTGGCCAACCGTCTGGCGATCAGGCCGAGCTCGGGCTGTGCGGTGCTGCGTATCGCCAGATCCATCCCTTCATGGACCAGGTCGACCACCGCGTCCGACAGCGTCAGGTCCACGATCACCTCGGGATAGCGCTCCATGAAGCGCAACAGCAGGGGCATCACCTGCAGCTTGCCCAAGGCATTGGAACACGAGAGGCGAATGCGGCCCCTGAGCGCGCCGCTGCCTTCGGCGATCTCCTGCTCCACATTGCGCAGGCGCTCCTGCAACTCGCGCGTCTCCAGGGCATAGAGCTGCCCCGCTTCACTCAAGCGCATCTGCCGAGTGGAGCGAATCAACAGCTGGGCACCAAGGCGCTGTTCCAGCTGCGCGATGCGCTTGCTGATCGCGGAGTGGGTAATGCCAAGCTGGCGCGCCGCCCCGGTGAAGGTGCCGGCGTCGACGACGGCGTGAAAGATGTCGAGGTCCGTATGCGTTTTCATATGTTCCATTTGCTCACGGATACTGTGCGCGCACAACGGATTATCTCCGTCCGCAAGGCATGTCACCCTGTCATCAGTTCCTGAAATGACAGATTCAGTGCCACATTGCTCAGCATATTCCTTGCCACATCTTTTTTACTCAACCCGCACCAAGAGAGACATCGCCGCCATGACAGACCAGCCGACAGCCTCCGCCCTGTTTACCCCTCTCACGTTGCCAAGCGGCCGGGTGCTCGCCAACCGAATCGTCAAGGCTGCGATGTCGGATTCTCTCGGCGATGGCACGGGGCATCCCAGTGAGGCACAGCTGCGCCTTTACGAGCGCTGGGCAGAGGGTGGCGTGGCGGCGTCGCTGGTCGGTGAGGTACAGCCTGACCACCACCATGCCGAGAAACCGGGCAATCTGGTGCTCAACGCGCAATCCGATCTCGCGGCCTTCACGCAACTGGCCCAGCGCGGTCAACAGCACGGTGCAGACCTCTGGCTGCAGCTCGGCCACGCCGGTGCGATGGCCTACCCACCGACCAGCACGGCGCACGGCCCCAGTGCACTGGATATTCCCGGGCTACGTTGCGAGGCCATGAGTCTGGCGGCCATCAAGGCACTGCCTGGCGCCATGGCAATGACGGCTCGCCTGGCGCGTGAAGCCGGGTTTGGCGGGGTACAGGTGCATGCGGCACACGGCTTCCTGCTCAGCCAGTTTCTGTCTCCCCTCTTCAACCAGCGCACGGATGACTACGGCGGCAGCCTCGAAAACCGCATGCGCCTGATGCGTGAGGTGATCATTGCCGTGCGTGAGGCCGTTGGCCACGACTACCCGGTACTGGTGAAGCTCAACTCCAGCGACCAACTGCAAGGCGGTTTCGAGGAAGCCGAAGCGCTGCAGGTAATAGCAGCGCTCGATGAGCTGCCCATCGACCTGATCGATATCAGTGGCGGCACCTACTTCCCCGGCGCGAGCTCGGCGTCGGATGCCAGCGCCAGCGGCCCCTACTTCGTCGAATTCGCCAAGCGTGCACGCGAGGTAACGACCCTGCCCCTGATGGCAACCGGCGGCTTCAAGACACTCGCCCAGGCCGAAGACGCCGTGGCACAGGGCGCCGTCGACCTCGTCGGCCTGGCCCGCCCACTGGCGCTGCACCCATCGCTGCCCACACTCTGGCAGGCCGGAGAATGCCCCACGCCAGAATTCCCGCGCTTCAGCGCGCCGCCTGAAGGCGGGGTGACAGCCTGGTATACCCTGCGTCTGACCCAGCTGGGCGAGGATCGTGAGCATGAATCACTGGGCGAACTGGAGACGGTGCTGGCCGACTATGAGGCCCGCGACGCCGCACGCGCCGAGACCTGGAATGCGCACTTCTCGAGCTGAGTCGCTCTCAGTAGGTCAGACGAAAAAATAGAAAAGACGCAAAACGCCGCAGCGCTGACGCTGCGGCGTTCATGTTTCAGTCCCTTGCAGTGATGCATGTCAGGTCGTGGGAAACCGCACCAATGAAGCGTCTTCAGGCAGCGTTGTGCACAATGACTGAAGGCGCTTCACTGCCGCCCTTGTTTCCCTGCGACTTGCCCTGGCGCTGATAGCTGCCCTTGCCCTTGCGCGCCTTTACCACGCGTTGCTTGAACATCGGGGTACGCAGCACCGCCTTGAGCGCGTTGTCCTGCACCTTTCGCTTGTGGGTCATCGTGATGATCTCCTGTCGTCGATGAATCAACATCGCGACTATAGACCTCGCCAAGCACAAATCAATCCTTGGCGAGGGGCTGAGCACTGAAAATACAGCGTCGCCGACTCAACGCCATGGGTCGTGTTTCCAGCGACTCAAACGTGAGTCAATGACGGGGTCATGCTCGGGTCACTCAGCATCATCAGCGCCTGAGGCTGCGCGATGACCCGCTCCGGTGCCATGCTGGCCAGCCGCTCGGGGCTCTGCCATCCCCAGCTGACCGCAGCGGCACGACACCCAGCCTCGTGCGCGGCGCGAATGTCGCTGACGGCGTCGCCCACCATCCAGCTGCGCTCCACCGCCACTTGCGGCGCTGCCAACAGACCCGCCAGCTTGGCCCCCTTGCTACCCGCGATCTCACCGCCCAGCACCTGTGACACGCAATCCGCCAGGCCGGCGGCGGCCAGCGTGGCACGAATCATCTCGCTGTGATTGGCCGACAGCACCATGACGTCGCCCTGTTCGGCGAGTGCCGACAAGGCCTCGCGCATGCCGGTGAAGACCGCCGGCGGCGTCGCCTGGCGGGTATAGGAAAAGACATGTGCGGCAAAGCGCGCGACGGCCTCGCCCGTGAAGCCCTGCACACGCGCCATCTCCTCGAAGGTCACGTTGTCCAGCGACTCCCAGCTATCGCGTTCCAGCACGATCGTCCGCCCTTCCAGGTACGCCGCATGTGCACAGGCCTTGAGGCACAGTGTCAGGCTGTCGGCAATCACACCATCAAAATCAAAGACATATAACGCTTTGTTCATTCTTTTGCTGCCTCAGCTGCCTGCAAGGTATTGCTCAACGGCTCGCGCTCGCGAGTCGGAATCCGCTCATCGCGCTGCAGAGCGATCAATTCATCGAGCGCCTCCAGCGACTGGGCGGCCTCGAGCGTGTCGTGGAAGAAATAGCGGCGACTGTCATCCATGTAGAGGTGCAGGTGATTGACGATCTGCTCCTCGCCTATCATCAGCACGCCATAGGCCGGCGGCTCATGACTGCCGGCGAGACAATCCGCCGCGGAGACCAGATCCAGCCCGACCTGGTGATTGACGCCCGGCAGGGTCGAGAACGAGAGCCCTCGCCAGACACCGCTGGCCGGACGATGCACATGCCCGAACAGCAAGTGCTCGACGTTGCCATGCCGCTGGATCACGTCATGCAGCGCCTGTGAATTCTGCAAGCGGATGTCGTCCATGTAGCGGATGCCGAGGGCCATGGGCGGATGATGCAGCGCCAGCAGAATACGGCGATCGTGATGCGCAGCCAGACAGGCATCCAGCCACGCCAGGCGAGACTCACACAGCAGACCGCCATGCTCCCCCGCGACGGCCGAATCAAGCATCACCAGCACGCAATCATCGGCGTCGGGGCCGAAGGCATGCGCATACTGCACGAAGCCTCCGTCATCACAGGGCAGCTCCGGGAAGGCGGCCTGCAGAGCCTCACGCGCATCGTGATTGCCCATGCCGAGGAAATACGGCATCGACAGTTCTTCCAGTACCTCACGCAGTGCCTGGAAGGCGGCCGGCTCACCGCGATCGGTCAGGTCACCACTGATGATCACGCCCTGAGCATCGCCGTAGTGCAGATTGATATCGGCGACGGCAGCCGCCAGCCGTGCACGTGGGTCCAGCCCGTAAAGTCGCTTGTCAGGGGCGACCAGATGGGTATCGGTCAGATGAATCAGTTTCATGCTATCGCGCGTTCCATGAGTGCCACCTTGAGGGGCCGCCATTATCAAGCTCTCAGGTGACGACTGCGTGACGCACGCCACACTCTCTTCGCGCAAAGCCAATCGGGTGCAATGGCACCTATCAAAAACGCCGCAGCGCTGAGCGCTGCGGCGTTTGATGTGCCGGTCATGATGCCCGGAGGGTCACGGCGTCTTCTTGCTCTCGAAGGACGCTTTCTCGTGGCGCAGGATGTTGGCGCTCAGCGCAATGCAGACGCCAGCGGCGACCAGCAGGCACACTGCCACGGCGCCAGAGTTGCTGAAGAAGAAGGCGTAGTTGCCAGCGTGTACCACAGTATCGACAGTTTCCATTGCAAGACTCCTTGCGAAAGCGGATATCGGTTGGGTCTACCAGTACTGCAATAACGGGGCCAGTCAGCGCTTATCTCGACATCATCTTGACAGACCGGCCCCTTCAGGATGTGCGCCGAGGCTCAGCTACCAGGGCTCAGCTACCAGGGCTCAGCTACCAGGGCTCAGCTACCAGGACTCAGCTGATGTCAGGACGCTTGTCCATCGGCGCCGCGACCACCCCACCGGAACGTGCCGGCACGCTGGAGCTCGTCTCGGAGGACAGGCTTTCCGGGTAGGCCTTGGCCGGGACTTCGAACAGGTCCAGCCCCAGTACTTCGACATGCGGCGGCACGCGCAGCAGGTTGAACTTCTTGAGCAGATAGGCCACGCCCCAGCCCGGAATGAAGCCCGTCAGTGCCATCACCACCGCGCCGGTCAGCTGGCCGGTGAAGGAGACGTCCGGCACGCCTTCGCCGACATTCGGGAAGCCGGCCGCGAAGATGCCCACCAGTACCACGCCGTAGAAGCCGCAGAAGCCATGCACCGCGAAGGCGCCGACGGAGTCATCCAGACCACGCTTCTCGAGCAGTGCGCCGATCTTCGGCATCAGGGCGCCACCGGTGACCGCCAGCACGAAGGCCAGGCCCGGGTTGTAGAGATCCAGCCCCGCCGCGACGGTGATGATGCCGCCCAGCGCACCGGACATGGTCCAGAAGGGATCACGCGAGGACAGATAGGCACCGATCACGCCGCCACCGAAGCCCATCAGGGTATTGAAGGCGAAGGCAGAAAGGTTGGTGCGATTACCGTAGATGGTGGTCCAGCCGATGTCACCGGTGTTGAAGATGATGCAGCCACCGAGGAAGCCGAAGAAACCGACGATGATCAGCATCAGGCCGATCAGGGTCATCGGCATGTTGTGCGGCGCGATCACCTGCGGCTTGCCATCGTCACTGTACTTGCCGATGCGCGCGCCCAGATTGAGCAGCACCCCCAGCGCGAAGAAGCCGGCCACGGCGTGCACCACACCGGCGGCGCCGACATCGTGGTAGCCCAGCTTGTGCAGCATCCAGCCATCCGGATGCCAGCCCCAGGCGCCCGCCATGATCCAGACACCGGCACCGAGAATCACCGCCAGAATCAGGAAGGCCCCCAGGCGGATGCGTTCGATCACCGCCCCCGACAGGATGGAGCCGGTAGTCGCGCCGAACAGCGCAAAGGCGGCGAAGAAGATGCCGGTGCCCATGTCATCGGCGTCCGGACGCATGCTCGCGCTCCACGGCAGAGCGGCGGACGCCTCGATGGGGATCAGCCCATTGGGGAAGGCGTTGTAGTTCCACCAGCCCACGAAGTAGAAGGCGGGGATGATCGAGGCCAGCGTCAGCACGTTCTTCATGCCGGATGCCAACGCATTCTTGGAACGGGAGGCACCGATCTCATAGGCCAGAAAGCCTGCATGGATCAGGAACATGATGGCGGTACACCACCAGTAGAACACCTCGATGTTCATCGCCTGATGCATATCCAATATGCTTTGCAACGTCTTTTCATCCATCGTCTTTTCTCCTTTACCGGAGCCTGTGGATCAGCGCGCTTCACTGTGCAAGCGGCACTGCCCGTCCGGGGGTTGTTGTTGTTTTTCAAGGGGACCTGCTGGATAAAGCAAGCGACATGCCAGATGACCCTGATTGGCCACCCTCAGCAATTCGTTGTTTTTACTGCATCATTCTTGAAACCGAGGACTCCTCTTCAGATATGAAGCCCGCAAAGCCTTCCCTGCGAGGAGGATGGGCGTTATTGAGGCATGCCGGCCACGGCATGCACCGTGAGATGACTTGCAGGGCGCTGCATATACGCAAGTCATTGCGCGCGACACACCTCTCATGCTTCCCCTCCTGGCAGTGAGATCAGCTACGCACCTTGAGGCGCTCCGGGTCATGGAAGGGCAATGTCACCACCTCGGCGGCGAGGCGCTTCTGATGGCCATCCAGCTGGCCGATCTCAAGCTGGGTTCCCGGGCTTGCGAAGTCCGGTGCCAGGCGGCACATCGCGATGGAGCGATCGAGCAGCGGCGACTGGGTGGCACTGGTGACCACGCCCACCGGATAGCGGCCGTGGTAGACGAGATCGCCATGGCTGACCAACTCGCTGCTGTGCATCTTCAGGCCCATCACGCGATGCCGTGATTCCGGCGCCTCGCGTTGCAGCGCTGCCCGCCCGACGAAATCATCCTCCTTGCTCTTCATCGGCACGGTGAAGCCGATGCCCGCCTCATAGGGGGAGGTCTGCGGGCAGAATTCATGACCGGCGAAGATCAGCCCCGCCTCGATTCTCAGCATGTCGAGGGCATCCAGTCCCAGCGGCGCGATGCCATGGGGCTCACCCGCCGCCCAGATCGACTCCCATACGGCCGGGGCGTCCTTGGGATGACACCAGATTTCATAACCGAGCTCGCCGGTATAGCCGGTACGCGACACCATCAGCGGAATGCCATCCGGCCCCGACAGACGACCGATCATGAAGCGGAACCAGCCCAGCCCCTGAACATCTGGCTGGGTACGCGCATTCCAGATCAGCGGTGCCAGCACCTCGCGGCTCTTCGGGCCCTCCAGCGCGATGTTGTACAGCTGATGAGTGGAGTCACGCACCGTGACGCGATAGCCCTGGCGCTGGGCAAGCTCCCTGAGCCACTGGCCGCTGGCCGGGTCACCGCAGATCCAGCGGAAGGTCTGTTCGCCCATGCGGAACAAGGTGCCGTCATCGAGCATGCCGCCGGTTTCCTGACACATGGCCGAGTACACCACCTCGCCGATGGAGAGCCGTCGTACATTGCGGGTCAATGCGTATTGCAGCAGGCGTTCGGCATCGGGACCGGCGACCTCGAACTTGCGCAGCGCCGAGAGATCCATCATCGCGACCCGCTCGCGGCAGGCCAGATATTCGGCCCGCGCGCCCCACCCTTCGTAATGCGTGGCCAGCCAGTAGCCGTGGTAGTCGATGAACTGCTTGGTCAAGGCGGAGGTGCAGGGATGAAAGGCGGTGGGCAGTGTCATGCGCGGCAATTCCTCGGGCCGATTGCGATAGGCGATCCCACGGGGGAAATCATGTTCAGCGGCGTAGATGCGCACCTGGATATCGGTCGGCACCCAGCCATTGGCGGCGTCGATGTCATCCGGACAGGCCGATGAGGCGCAGATGAGGTCACGGTCGGCGCGCAGCAGCACGTAGTCGCCGGGGCGCGACCAGGGCTCATCCACCGCCAGGGTGCCGCAGGGCTCTGCATAGGCATTGAAGAAGAAGTTGATCGCCGGCCAGCTGGCACGCTGTTGAATGCCATGCGACGCCGACAGGGCGTTATTGAAGTTGATCGTGCAGCTATCGTGGCCGAAGTAGCCGTGGTGTTCGTAATACTGCGGCGAACAGGCGAGCATGAAGCTGTCATGGCGCCCCACCGTGTCCTGCACGACCTCAAGCATCGGATGCAGGTGCTGATCGAAGAACACGGAGTAGAGCCCCGGGTTGGGCATGCAGTGGCCGGACAGGCTGCGCGTGGCGCCGGCGTCCAGCCCCAGCTCTTCCTCTTGCGCCCAGGCATTGGCATCGAAGGCCACGAAATCGGAGCACTGGCGGCCCGCCACATCGATGATCTGGATCCACTCGCCCTGCTTGACCTCATAGACCTCGACCGTGCCCGCCGCGACTCGCCGCTCCTGCTTGATCGACGCCAGGGGGGCGGGTAACTGCTCCTGATCGGGCACGCTCTGAAAGTGCGCGACCTCAAGCTCGGTGGCCAGATGCTCACCATCGATCGACATGTCATCACCGGGGGCCAACAGAATCAGGCGCGCGGCAGGCGCTTCCAGCGGCCAGCGAATCTCGGCCGGCAACCCGGCCACTGACAAGCGCTGCCACTGCGACAGTGGCACCTGCGCGACTCCCAGCGCTGCCAGACGCTGCTGGGTGAACGGGCTTCGCACCTGCTCGGCCTTACCCTCTTCTGCCCCTTGTGGCTGGCTGGCAAAGGCATGTTCTTCCAGACAGGTGATGCTGGCGTAGCGCGCGAGTGTCAGTCCATCGACTGCGTTTGCAAGCTCTCCAGCTTCTGCCTCTGCAACTTCTGCCCCTCCAGCTTGTGCCACCCCGTGCTCTCCCTCCCGGCCCCCTGGCGGCAATAACAGCCACTCGCAGGCCTGGGCACCATCGACGGATGACACCTGCACGCTGTCCCCCGGCGACAGCTCAAGCGCCAGCGCATCCAGCCCGGGTATTCGATAACGATACGGCTGGCACGGCGTGGCAGCGGGTATCTCGACTGCAAGCTCCATCGTGGTGATACCTCTTGTGGTCATGGCAAGTGGGTCCGGCGTTGCACGCGTGATGGGGTGAAGCAGCTCCCCGATGTGCCTGGATGGTGCATATCCCCTTCTGCGACGCACCACGTTCTTCATGGTGAATTAAATTTACTCACAGTGGAGATCGCGAAAATCCATCAAGAGAGGTACCCATGAAGGGGTAAGCCGTTCACTGGCATGAAGCTTGCTCATCAAGCTTGCTGACGCGACATCGCAAGCCCGAAGAAAGAACCCCGAAGCAGGAAGTAGAGAGAGGAGCTCGCATGCAAGTCATTCTCGGCGCAGGGAAGGAAGGCAAGGTGCCTGCTGCACGAACGGCGGCCGCCCTGGTTGATGTACGCCGAGCCGACGACCCACTGCACTCCTCCCCCGGCGATGCGAGACGCGAGACGCCCAAGCTCGACGCCATCACCCTGCGCATCGCCACCTGCGCTGACCTCACGGAGACGCTGCCATCATTGCTGGGAGAGCTGCTGCGAGAGCTTTGGGGGGAACTTCAGGGAGAGAGGATGGGCCTCTTCAGCCAGCAGATTGCCGGCACTCAGGCTTGCTCACGTCCTGTCGAGAGCTGCGTGCTGCATCGCGGGGTCGATCAGCAACGCCATGAGGTGATCGCGCCGACTGGCCTCGCCCTGCCCGCAAAGACGCGTCAGACCCTGCTGGAGATCGTCAGCCAGATTGCTCACGACGCGCACGTCAGCCGTCAGCCGCTAGCTGTCTCGGGCAAGCCCCACGGGGTATTGATCGCCCTCACGCACACCACTGACAGCCAGGCGACAGGCGATGACTGGTTGTGGCTTGGAGAGCCGGCCGCCGAAGCCCTCGAATCGAGGCTCGCGAGCGCCGCCATCGATGCCCTGAGCCGTGGCCTGGCACTGCATCAGCAGCAACAGGCGCGTCACGCTGAAGACAGGAAGGCAGCGGTGGATCAGGCACTGAAGAACGAACGTCGACATCTGGCGGCGGAACTGCACGACACCCTCGCCCAGGAATTGAGTTATCTGCAGATGCAGAGCGCACGCCTGACTCGCGCCGCTCGTCATGCGCCACAGGAAGTGCAGGCACTGGCCGAGGACGTGCATACCCAGTCCCGGCGCGCCTTGCGCCAGACCCGGGAGCTGATCAACGGCGCGCACGCCACCTGGGGAGACGCGCCGCTGGCCTGTGTGCTGGACAACTTGGGTATACGGATTTAATGGTTGATGGGGCACCTTCACCCCATCAATCTGATACCACCCTCAGATGGTTGATAGATCGACTCCGTAGTTGAGTTCCTCTGCGAAGTCCGGCAGTCCGTAACCGATGGTTTTCTTGTAGAAAGGAGAGACCTTCGCAGTCGGTGCCTTCTTCTTGTGCTTCGTGGTGTAGAGCATTCGTGCCCGCATCACCTCGAAGGAGTAACCGCGCCCTTCACGGTTCTTGTCCTTGGCCAGTCGGTTGATGGACTCCGTGTAAGCGTTGGTGACGGGCATGTCCGTCTCGAAGTAGGTCATGGTCTCTTCGCGCCAGTTTCCCACTGCCCTGACCAGATCGCTCCAGACTTCCTTTTGGCCCTTCGGGATGGTGGCTATCCACTCGTCCAGGGCGGCTTCTGCCTGGAGCCGTGTGGTGGCGTCCCAGATGCCGTAGAAGCGCTCCTTGTGCTCGTAGGCGGCCAGCAGTTGCGGGAACGCGCCTGTCCAGGTCTCCATGATGAGGCGCTCCCGGTCTGAGACTTCGTGAGCGCGTTTCAGCAGGATTTTCCGGTCTCCCTTGAGAGTCCGGCTCTGGGACGGTTTCAGCTCCTTTCTGAGGCCCTTGCGCACTCTCTCTAGGGCATCGTTGGCCATGCGCACCACATGGAACTTATCGACCACGATACGGGCCTGGGGCAGCACAGCCTTGACCGCTGCCCGGTAGGGGTTCCACATGTCCATGCTGACGATCTCGACCTTCTGCCGGTCTTTCAGCTTCATCAGGTAGTTGGTCACCACGTCCTGGCGGCGGGTGGCCAGCAGGTCGAGCAGGGTTCGCTCCTCAATGTTGGTCAGAATGCAGCGGTAGCGCTTGTTCAGGTATAGCTCGTCAATGCCCAGGATGCGGGGCGTCTCGAAGCGGTGCCAGCGCCCCAGGAACTCGGCGCGGGCGTTGAAGATGTCGCGCACCGTCTTCTCGTCCAGGCCGGTCTGTGCCGCCACAAAGGTGTAGGGGTGGTTGAAGGATTCCTTCTCCACGTACTCATGCAGCCGCAGTGTCATACGGAATCCGTCCACCATCTCCGGTAGCTGGGGCCTGAATGTTGTCTTGCAGGCCCGGCAGGTGTATCGGCGGCGGACCACCCAGAGAGTGACCCGCTTGCCGTGGATGGGCAGATCACGATAGGGAACGTCACGCTTGCCGAACCGTACGAACTCACCCTGCACGCCGCATTCCTCGCAGGCGATGGGATCGGGCACGTCCACCTGGAAGTGCATTTCGTCGTCGGTTGATTTGCAGCCCAGTACTTGGTATTGCGGCAGGTGAAGAATGTTGTCGGGAAGTTCGGTCATGGTGTTGTATAGGCGTAGGTGTCAGTCAGATCCATCCGACTCGGCATTGGTGTTTGCTTTTTTACCCAACAAGCTGCTGGAAACGAAAAGTAAGGCACCGAGGACAATTGCAATATCAGCCAGGTTGAAGGCCGGCCAATGCCAGTCTCGCCAATAGAAATCAAAGGAATCCACAACATAGCCGCGAAAGACCCGGTCAATCAGGTTGCCCATGGCGCCACCGAGGATAAGACTGTAAGCGATGGCTTCTCCTTTATGACGATTTTCAAGGATCAGCTTGATCAGAAAAATCGAGACCACTACCGCGATTCCGATAAAAAAGTAGCGCTGCCAGCCTCCACCATTCGCAAAAAGACTGAATGCGGCACCGGTGTTCCATAGGTGCACCCAGTTAAAGAACGGGGTCACCGAAACATACTCGCCATAGGCCATTGATTGCTGCACCAGCCACTTTACAGCCTGATCAGACGCTGCCAGCAGGCCCGATATGGACAATAGGGCATACGGCGAGAGCTTTTTGCCAATAATGAGCATTATTTAACCCTTCAACGCCAAAATGCGTCTGGCACCGTTAAGTACAATGCCCCCCGCGATGGTGCCGATAATCAGATCCGGATAATTGGAACCGGTCCACGCGACCAGGGCGCCGGCGGTGATGACCCCCAGGTTGATCACCACGTCGTTGGCCGAGAATATCCAGCTTGCCTTCATGTGCGCCCCGCCTTCCCGATGTTTGGATATGAGCAGCAGACAACTGGTATTGGCAATCAATGCGACGAATGCGATAGCCATCATCACCAGCGATTCAGGCTCACTACCGAATACAAAGCGTCTCACCACCTCTACGAGCACGCCCACAGCCAAGATCAGTTGCAGTACACCAGCAAGATGCGCGGCACGTACCTGCATTTTCACGCTATGTCCAACCGCATAAAGGGCAAGCCCGTACACCGCCGCATCGGCAAAATTGTCCAGGGATTCTCCAATCAGGCCGGTGGACCGGGCGATCAGACCGGCAGTCATTTCCACCACGAACAGAAGTGCATTGATGCCGAGCAACCAGCGCAGGGTCCCGGATTCTTGCTTAGCAGAAGCTGCCGAAAACTCGGCGGCCTTGATGGTCTCCGGATTTGCAGCGACGGTTTCCTGAAGCGAGGCGCCTAGCCCCAAGGTCTTCAGTTTCGAGGTGACGGGCTCGACCTCGCCATCATGCACGACCTTCAGCCGGCGGTTCGACAAGTCGAAGGACAGCGCCCGAATCTCCTCAAAGCCGTTCAGGGCTAGGCGAATCATTCGTTCTTCTGATGGACAGTCCATCTTCGGCACGGCATAAACACTGACCCATCTCCCTGGCGCCTCGGAGGAGGCCTGTATATCGGTATCCGCTGCGGACGTTGCATCACCGCCACAGGCGCCACCACAGGATTTGCTCATGATACGACTCCACTTGAACAATGTTGTGGTACCATTTAAAACTATAAAGCTACTATAAGGTCAATAGAGTAAAGAATCCGTTGGGGAGGAGGCTGATGCGCATTGGTCAGTTGGCGCAGTTGGTAGGGGTCGAAACACAGACGATCCGCTTCTATGAACAGCAGGGCTTGTTGCCGCCGCCTGATCGGCAGGACAACGGTTACCGTGTCTATACCGAGAAGCATGGTGAGGGGCTGGCCTTCATCCGTCGCTGCAGAATCCTGGGCCTGTCACTGGCTGAGATTCACGAACTACAGAGCTATCAGGACGACCCTCATCAGCCTTGTACCGCCGTCAACACCTTGCTCGATGATCACATCTCTCATGTGCGGTCGCAGATAACCGCTCTGCAAGCGCTTGAGAAACAACTCGTTTCACTGAGAGCGAGTTGCAACGATGACCGGGAAGTTGAGGCGTGTGGGGTTCTTGCTGGAATTAGCGAAGGAAACATGCACCAGCAGTAGGTGAAGCATCAACCAGATAATCCGATGAGATGCCGGTCTGTCTCACTCTCATGCAAAGGTAAGATCAACCATTTAATCCGCTTACCCGACAACTTGATCGAGGAATTCGAGACACGCTCAGGCATGGTGTTCGAGCTCGACAACCGCATCCAGTCGCTGCACCTCCCCGATGCCCAGGCCCTGCAGGTGATGTTCATCGTGCGCGAAGCGATGACCAACAGCGTGCGCCATGCTCGAGCCCCCCACCTGCGCCTGCAATTGCTCTATCATTCTTCAGGGCCTCATCAATCTTCAGGGCCTCAGCCAGCGGAGCGGGTGTTGCTGACCATCGAGGACAACGGCTGCGGCTTTGACCCCGCCGACGTCGCCCCCGCCCATTTCGGGCTGGGCACCATGCAGGATCGCGCACGCCAGCTCGGGGCCGACTTCGCCATCACCCAACCCCGCCATGGCGGTACCCGCGTGACACTGAGCTGGGAGCGCCACGACACATGACCGTGACTCGCCAGATGCCCTCGACACACCAGACACCCTCGACACCCCCGACACGAGTCGTGCTCGTCGACGACCATCCGCTGTTTCGGCGTGGGCTGGCTGAGCTTTTGAGTGAAGGTGGCCTGTTCGAGGTCGTGGCCGACTTCGATGACGGCACCGATCTGCTCGACGCCCTGCCCACCCTGGCCCCGGAGCTGGTGATCGTCGACTGGCAGATGCCGCAGCTCGATGGCCTGACCCTGATGCGCCATCTCAGCAGCGTGATGCCACTCTCAAGGTAGTGCTGCTGACCGCCTCCGATGACAGCCGCCACCTGTTGGATGCCATCCAGCAAGGGGCGGATGGCTACCTGATGAAGGACACCGACCCCGAACGCATTCTCGAGCGCCTGCAGGCCGTGATCGACGGCAAGCTGGGGCTGGAGGAAGAGACCTTGCTGCTGCTCGCCCGGCGTCTGCAGCAGGACCACCGCCAGCGCGAACAACACTCGCAAGCACAGACACATAAACAGCAGCATAAACAGGAGCAGGAGCAGACTGAGGCGCTGCCAGCTGTGGCGAATCCCCCTGCTGGCCCCACGCTCGACGGGGCCGCCGCTCTCGACCGACCCACGACACCTGACTGGCCCACGGCAGCTGACTGGCCCAAGGCACCTGACTGGCCCACGGCACCTGAATGGTACGAAGGCCTGACCGAGCGTGAACGCGATACCCTCAAATGGATCGGGCGCGGCCTCAGCAACAAGCTGATTGCCCGCGAGCTGGGCATCAGTGACAGCACGGTGAAGGTCTACGTCAAGAATCTGCTGCGCAAGCTGAACCTGCATTCGCGACTGGAGCTGGCCGCCTGGGTCTACGCTCACCCGCTGACGCCCGCGAGCGATGCCAGCCGAGCGCTCGCCGAGGACGCGACAGGCGCCGAACAGGATACGACCCGGGCCGAAAAGGAGAGCCTGCGATGATGCGCTTTCTCGAACAGTTCGCCTCCGCCTCGATTGCCTCGCCCGCCTCGACTGCCTCGCCCTTCAGCGCACAGGCGATTCTCGATGGGCTGAGTGATGCCGTGCTGGTGGTGAATGCCGACAGTACGCTGCTGTATGCCTCGCGCGGCTGGCAGTCCCTGAGCGGACACGAATCGCGCGACCCACGGGAAGACATGCCACCCGCCACTCGAGCGGACGGGCACGGCACGGCAGCGCCTGCGCGATGCCCTGCACCCCGCGGATCAATCGCGCTGGGACATGCTCGCCCGCCACGTTTCGCGCCGCGAACGCCCTGACTGCTGGCGATTGCGCATCATGGGGGCGGACCACCACTATCGCTGGTGTGAAGTGCGCAGCCAGTCGCTCTCGCTGGCCTCGCCCTGGCCCGCCACGCTCACCCTGCATGACATCAGCGAGCGCGTGCAGCAGGAGCAGATCGACGCCGCCAACCTGCGCAGCCTGACACGGCTGATCAAGGGGCTGCCCGCGATGGTCTATCGCGCGCGCAACAACCGCCACTGGTCGATGGAATACATCAGTGACGGCTGCCTGGCCATCACCGGCCTCAGCCCCCAGCAACTGCTCGACCATCCCTCCCTCACCTACGGCGAGATGATCCATCCCGAAGATGCCGACCGCGTGTGGGATCAGGTGCAGGCAGCCCTTGAGGCCCGCACTCCCTTCACCCTTGCCTACCGCATTCGCCATCGCAAAGGCGAGGTCATCCGGGTGCAGGAAAAGGGCCATGGCATCTATTCACCGGATGGCACGCCCTTGGCGGTGGAGGGCATCATCTTCGCCGTCGACACCTCGGATATTCCAGGCGTACCGCCATCGACTGACGCATGAAATGAGACATGAACTGAGACATGAACTGATGTACCCCTTTATGGCTACCCTTTCCGAGCAATGTGCAGCCGGAGCACATCTCGCTAGCCTGTTTCGTTGTCAGTGTTTCACGAAGTCACCACGTCCTGAAGCCTCGGATAACGCATGAAGACACAACAAGAACAGGAAGGTATCCATGACCCAACGTATCGCGATCATCGGTGCAGGA
Source organism: Cobetia sp. 29-18-1 (assembly GCF_029846405.1). Lineage (NCBI taxonomy): Bacteria > Pseudomonadati > Pseudomonadota > Gammaproteobacteria > Oceanospirillales > Halomonadaceae > Cobetia > Cobetia sp. 29-18-1. The sequence continues at coordinate 1,670 of NZ_JARWKS010000006.1, read as the reverse complement.
CCCAGTGGCCTGGCTCAATTGCGTGCCTTTCAATCCGCCGCCGACAAGGGCATCGAGATTCCCGAGATTGTCTGTTACGAAAAGCAGGATGACTGGGGCGGTCTGTGGAATTACAGCTGGCGTACCGGACTGGATGCCCACGGCGAGCCGGTCCACGGCAGCATGTATCGCTACCTGTGGTCGAATGGCCCCAAGGAATGTCTCGAATTCGCCGACTACTCCTTTGAAGAACATTTCGGGCGCCCTATCGCCTCCTATCCGCCGCGCGCGGTGCTGTTCGACTACATCAAGGGTCGCGTCGAGAAGGCCGGCGTGCGCAAGTACATCCGCTTCGGTTGCCCGGTGCGCCAGGTCACCTTCGATGATGCCAGCCAGCAATTCACGGTCAGCGTGCATGACCAGGCGCTCGATCTGGTGACCAGCGAAAGATTCGATCACGTCATCGTGGCCTCCGGGCATTTCTCGACGCCTAATGTGCCGGAATTCCCCGGTTTCTCGAGCTTCAATGGCCGCATTCTGCATGCCCATGACTTCCGTGATGCACTGGAATTCAAGGGCAAGGACCTGCTGTTGCTCGGCAGCAGCTATTCCGCCGAGGACATCGGCTCGCAGTGCTACAAGTATGGTGCGCGCAGCATCACCACCAGCTATCGCACCGCCCCGATGGGCTTCAAATGGCCGGACAACTGGGAAGAGAAGCCGCTGCTGGTGAAGGTCGATCGCGATACCGCCTATTTCAGTGACGGCAGACACAAGCGCGTCGATGCCATCATCCTGTGCACCGGCTATCTGCACCACTTCCCGTTCCTCGAGGAGTCGCTGCGCCTCAAGACCCAGAACCGCATGTGGCCGCGGGGGCTCTACAAGGGGGTGGCGTGGGAAGAGAATCCGCGCCTGTTCTATCTCGGCATGCAGGACCAGTGGTACACCTTCAACATGTTCGATGCCCAGGCCTGGTGGGTGCGTGATGCGATTCTCGGCACCCTGCCCCTGCCGTCATTGGACGCGATGCGTGCAGACAGTCTGGCGTGGCGGGCCCGCAAGGAAACGCTGGAAAGTGATGAGGACATGATTCTCTTCCAGGGCGATTACGTGAAATCGCTGATCGAGGAGACCGACTACCCGAGCTTCGATATCGATGGCGTGAATCGTACCTTCCTGGAATGGGAGCATCACAAGCACGAGAACATCATGACCTTCCGCGATCACGGCTATCGCTCCTTGATGACCGGCACTCTGGCGCCCAGGTATCACACGCCGTGGCTGGAGGCGATGGATGACTCGCTGGAAGCCTATCTGGCCCAGCCGGCCGAGGCCGCGACACCATCCGATGCGGAATCAGACATTCAGGCGACGACCACGCCGCTGGCCTCCTGACGCTCCTGGTCACCAGGGCTCGTGTTCAAAGGGGCTCTTGTTCAAAGGAGCTCTGGCCAAACAAGGCTGCGCCAACGACTTGCCAGGCAGCAGGTGGAGGGACAACAGGCGGAGGGGCTCCCTCCGCCTTTTCCTGCATCAAAACATCAACAAAAACTCATATAGACTGGTATTGGTTGTTGGATATTGATGAAACGCAGGTCTCTCACAGGTAATGAAACGCCGTATTTCTCGACACTGTCCCGTCCTGAATATAGTTGACACGTTCTGACCTATCTTTAGGGAGAGCGTGA
>NZ_JARWKS010000068.1:0-207 GCF_029846405.1 Cobetia sp. 29-18-1 | reverse complement strand
CGTGGCAGGTGATCGAGATCAGCGGTGCAGATCAGGCCGGCTACAATGGCGAGCATCGAGTGGTGAGCGTGGGGGCCGGCTGGCTGACGTTCGCCCCCGACGCTGCCCCGAGCGTTGGCGCTGCGACCGGCGAGAGCATGGAGATCAAGGCAAGCCCGTCCAAGTCCTGGGAGTTCATCCACGAGGATGCCGCCACCTATCAAGCAT
>NZ_JARWKS010000067.1:0-213 GCF_029846405.1 Cobetia sp. 29-18-1 | reverse complement strand
CATCGGTGCTCTGCCCCTCGCGGATCACGGTGTCAGGGTTCACGGTGCCAGGCTGAGGCTGCACGCCATAGACGCGCTGGCGCAGCGCGGTCGAGATCCCAAGGGTCAGCACGCGGCGCTCGAACGTCTGCACGTTGCTGCCGTTCATGTACTCAAACGTTCGGATCTCGTGATCTATCTCACTGATGCGCACATATTGGACCTCGCCGGCGG
>NZ_JARWKS010000066.1:0-218 GCF_029846405.1 Cobetia sp. 29-18-1 | reverse complement strand
CGTCCAATAGGGTACGCCCTGATTCGGGTTGGTAGGCGACGTGTCCTCATTGATATTGCCCACGCCGATCTCGCCCACGGTGCGGCCAATGATGCGGAACGTGCTCGAGCTGGTGAAGATCAGCGCCCAGTCCTCAGTGATGGCCCCGCGATTGGTGATGATCGGCGGGTAGGTGGTCACGTTGTACTCGGCCAGGGTGCCATCTGCGCCATCGTTGT
>NZ_JARWKS010000065.1:0-221 GCF_029846405.1 Cobetia sp. 29-18-1 | reverse complement strand
GGGACGCATGGCGTTACCAGCGGTGAAAGAGGTTTGCAGGTGATTGTTTTGCTTGGTGTTTTTGAAGTCCGCTTCGAATTCATCGATTGACAACTCCGGGCGATTCGCTAGAATGCGCCGCACTCCTTGCGGAACAGGTGATCGAGCAACGCTCCTCACCGCTTGGTGATGCTTAGAGGCAGTCGACTGACTCATCATCAAGTGCTTGACTTCTCAAGCGT
>NZ_JARWKS010000064.1:0-226 GCF_029846405.1 Cobetia sp. 29-18-1 | reverse complement strand
CCGGCCACCATCGCGGCGCTGACCAGCGTATCGCCGGCGGGGTAGTCGTGGCTCAAATTGCCCTTGAGGGTCAGCGCCCCCGACAGATCCACATCACCCACCAGCAGCATATCCTCGACGCGGTGCAGGGCGTACCAGGGTTCGGGGTGGGTGGCAGTGTCAGACGCGGCAAGCTGCACGGTGCCGGCGTCGAGGTCTGCACTGTACTGGGTGGCTGGCACCTCCT
>NZ_JARWKS010000063.1:0-228 GCF_029846405.1 Cobetia sp. 29-18-1 | reverse complement strand
GTGCTATTGTTAGCTTTTACTTTAGGAAAAGCACCTATGGCTCACATAATGTCTTTTACGTGGATGGCGATGTAGTGGGTGGCTATGCCAATGAGGTTGATTGGCGAAAAGAAACCTTGCCAGGCTATAAGTTAAGTCGTGATGTTGTCGAGCTTCGTTATTTCAAAAATATAACAGTTGAAATGGGCGAGGATGCAGTCTTTATTGACCGCATAGAAATAGAGTTAA
>NZ_JARWKS010000062.1:0-232 GCF_029846405.1 Cobetia sp. 29-18-1 | reverse complement strand
GACGGATAGACAGGGCGACCAGCACTCTCCACAACGGCTGAGACTTGGCCTTCGCTAACTCGTCGAACATTTTCTTGGTCGTGGCAGTCGGAGTCGACGGCTTTTTCGCTGTCGCCTTCGTGAAGAAATAGGGTTCAAGCTGCCAGGGGCCTGGGCCGCCGTTAACTTTCCTACGACGCCATACTTTGACCTCGGCGAGATCGTCGAGCTGCAGGTCGAACAGACCAGCCTC
>NZ_JARWKS010000061.1:0-239 GCF_029846405.1 Cobetia sp. 29-18-1 | reverse complement strand
GGTACCGAGGAGGCCTCACGACTGGCGGAGGCGCCGACGCCTTCCCAGCACGCGACTGCCGCGCGCCATCAGCGTGCCGCGCAGGATACGGATAGCGGCCGGCGTGGTGGTGCTCGGCGCGAGGACAGCAGCAAGCGCGCCATGGGCCAGCGCAGCTCGGATCAGCGCGGCTCAGGTCAGCCCAAGACAGGCCAACGCTCGGGTGCTCGCCAGGAAGGGGCGGGGCGGCGGGAGCGTAC
>NZ_JARWKS010000060.1:0-246 GCF_029846405.1 Cobetia sp. 29-18-1 | reverse complement strand
GCGGCTTCAATGGTGGATGGGAGGGGAGCATCGACTACGCCACCGGCGCGGTGACCTTCGAGGTCGAGAAGGTCCGCGAGGTCAAGGAATGGGATGATGACCGCCCCCAGGGGCGTGACTGGGGCAGCAAAGAGAAACGCGACGTTTTCGAGAATGGTTCGAGCGTCTGGCTGACCAGCCAGCTGGACAGTGCCGCCCCGACCACCCACACCATCACCCAGGATCTCGCCCCGCTCGATGTCGAGC